>NZ_JANJPM010000031.1:0-29815 GCF_026222585.1 Staphylococcus sp. SUC_1.2
TTATTAATATAAAATTAAAAAAATTTATCTTTATTGAATTTTTTCTTTTTACATAATATTCAGTCAATAGTCTTTATCAATAGTCAAAATAGTGCTATGATAGTTTTGTAAGCGGTTTAACTATTTTGTGGAGGGTATAAAATGGCAAAGGATAAAAGGGATGTTACGGAAGCTCCAGTAAATTTTGGGGCAAATTTGGGTCTTATGCTCGATTTATATGATGATTATCTTCAAGACCCAACTTCTGTCTCAGATGATTTACAAGTGCTTTTTAGTACAATAAAAAATGGCGAAGCACAAATTAAAGCTAAGTCTACCACAGATGGGAGTGGTACTTCAGCAGATGATAGCACAATCAAACGTATCATGCGATTAATTGATAATATTAGACAATATGGTCATCTAAAGGCTGATATTTATCCTGTAAATGCGCCTAAAAGAACGCATGTCCCAAAATTAGAAATTGAAGATTTTAATTTAGATAAAGAGACATTAGAAAATATTTCATCTGGTATCGTATCAGATCACTTTAGTGATATATACGATAATGCTTATGAAGCGTTAAAGCGTATGGAAAAGCGTTATAAAGGCTCTATTGCGTTTGAGTACAATCATATTAACAATAATAAAGAACGTACTTGGCTAAAACGTCGTATTGAAACACCTTATAAAGCTACTATTAATAGTGATGAAAAAATCAACTTATTTAAAACACTTGCTCATGTTGAAGGTTTTGAAAAATATCTACATAAGAACTTTGTCGGAGCAAAACGTTTCTCAATTGAAGGTGTAGATACATTAGTGCCAATGTTGCAACATACATTGAAGCGTGCTGCTCAAGAGGACATTCAGAATATTCAAATTGGAATGGCACATAGGGGACGTCTCAATGTTTTAACACATGTATTAGAAAAACCTTATGAAATGATGATTTCAGAATTTATGCACACGGATCCAATGAAATTCTTACCTGAAGATGGCAGTTTAAAACTTACTGCTGGTTGGACAGGAGACGTTAAATATCACTTAGGTGGCGTAAAAACTACTTCTTCATATGGTATTGAACAACGTATTTCTTTAGCAAACAATCCTAGTCACCTAGAAATTGTAGCACCTGTAGTTATAGGAAAAACACGTGCTGCTCAAGATGATACACATCATACGGGCGGACCAACTACAGATTTTCATCACGGTATGCCAATTATTATTCATGGAGATGCTGCATATCCTGGTCAAGGTATCAATTTCGAAACAATGAATTTAAGTAATTTAGATGGTTATTCAACTGGCGGAGCACTACATATAATTACAAATAACCGAATTGGTTTTACAACTGAACCTATTGATGGTCGTTCTACAACGTATTCATCAGACATCGCTAAGGGTTATGATGTACCTATTCTTCATGTGAATGCAGATGATGTAGAAGCGACAATTGAAGCCATTGATATTGCTATGGAATTTAGAAAAGAATTCCACAAAGACTTTGTCATTGATTTAGTAGGTTATCGTCGATATGGACATAATGAGATGGATGAACCATCTATTACAAATCCAACATTATATCACAATATTAGAAAGCATGATTCAGTTGAAGTGATTTATGGAAATAAACTTGTAGATGAAGGTATTTTAACGAAAGAACAAATGTCTGAAATGATTGATTCTGTACAAAAAGAAATGCGTACTGCTCAAGATAAAATTGATAAATCAGATAAAATGAATAGTACTGCAATGAATAAACCAGAATCGCTTCAGTTGCCTTTACAAAGTGATGAAAAAGAGTTTAGCTTTGAACATTTGAAAGAAATTAATGATGCAATGTTAAACTATCCTGAAGATTTCCATGTATTTAGAAAATTAAATAAAGTATTAGAAAAACGTAGAGAGCCTTTTGAAAATGAAAATGGTCTAGTTGATTGGGCTCAAGCAGAACAATTAGCTTTTGCAACAATTGTTCAAGATGGCATATCAATTCGTTTGACAGGTCAAGATAGTGAACGTGGTACATTCAGTCACAGACATGCTGTACTACATGATGAAGACAATGGCAATACGTATACACCGCTTCACCATGTACCAAGTCAAAAAGCAACATTTGAAGTGCATAACAGTCCATTATCAGAAGCTGCAGTCGTAGGCTTTGAATATGGATATAATGTTGAAAATAAAAATAGTATGAATATTTGGGAAGCTCAATATGGAGATTTTTCAAATATGGCACAAATGATGTTTGATAATTTTATGTCATCTGCCAGAGCCAAATGGGGCGAGCGTAGTGGTCTAACTTTATTCTTACCACACGCTTTTGAAGGTCAAGGTCCTGAACATTCATCAGCACGTTTAGAAAGATTCTTACAACTGGCGGCTGAAAATAATAGTACAGTGGTCAATCTATCAAGTTCTAGTAACTACTTCCATTTATTACGTGCACAAGCTAAAAGTTTAAATACTGAAGCGATGAGACCATTAATTGTGATGTCACCTAAGAGTTTGCTAAGAAATAAAACAGTGGCTAAGCCAATTAGTGAATTTACAACTGGCGGTTTCAAACCAATTATTGTTGAAGATGCTCAAAAAGCTAAAGTAACAGAAGTCATTTTAGCTTCTGGAAAAATGTTTATTGATTTAAAAGAAACATTAGCAAAAGAACCTAATGAAAATATACAACTTATTGCTGTGGAAAGATTATATCCTTTCCCAGAGGAGGACATTAAAAAAGCTTTAGAAGAATTACCAAATTTAGAATCTGTTGCTTGGGTTCAAGAAGAACCTAAAAACCAAGGCGCATGGTTATTTGTTTACCCATATCTTAAATCTATTGTTGGACATCAATTTAATTTAAGTTATCAGGGTAGAATACAACGTGCAGCACCTGCCGAAGGTGATGGAGAAATTCATAAACTTGTTCAACATAAAATTATTGAAAATAGTGTCAAAAATAACTAGGGGGAAATATAATGGCAGAGGTAAAAGTTCCAGAATTAGCAGAATCAATTACAGAAGGTACAGTTGCAGAGTGGCTAAAAAACATAGGGGATAATGTTGAAAAAGGAGAAGCTATTCTTGAATTAGAAACTGACAAAGTGAATGTTGAAGTTGTATCTGAAGAAGATGGTATACTTCAAGAACAACTTGCATCTGAAGGCGACACTGTAGAAGTGGGCCAAGCTATTGCAATTGTCGGTGAAGGTAAAGGTAGTACAAGTAGTTCAAGCGAATCACAAAATAACGATTCAAATTCTGAAAATGAAAACACAAAAACAGATTCTGCAGAAACTAATTATTCAACACCACGCACTTCTACTGAAGCACAAGGTAGCGATACAAGTTCAAATGACGACTCAGAATCAATCAATAATAAAAGAGTGAATGCAACACCATCAGCACGTCGTCATGCTCGTAAAAATGGTATTGATTTAAATGAAGTAGCTGGAAAAGGTAGCGATGTGATAAGAAAAGAAGATGTTGATAATAGTCAAAAACCAAGTCAATCTAATCAAAATACTCAACCTAATTCACAACAAGAAACATCTAAAAAATCAACTGCTAATACGCCTAATAAACCAGTGATCCGTGAAAAAATGTCTAGAAGAAAGAAAACAGCTGCAAAAAAATTATTAGAAGTATCTAATAATACCGCAATGCTCACAACATTTAATGAAGTTGATATGACAAATGTAATGGAATTAAGAAAACGTAAAAAAGAACAATTTATTAAAGATCATGACGGCACTAAATTAGGATTTATGTCATTCTTTACTAAGGCAGCAGTAGCAGCACTCAAAAAATATCCAGAAGTTAATGCTGAAATTGATGGAGACGATATGATTACTAAACAATACTATGATATTGGTATTGCTGTTTCAACAGATGATGGATTATTAGTACCATTCGTTAGAGATTGTGATAAGAAAAACTTTGCTGAACTAGAAAAATCAATTGCAGATTTAGCAGTAAAAGCACGTGATAAAAAACTTGGATTAGATGATATGGTAAATGGTTCATTTACCATCACTAATGGTGGTGTATTTGGTTCTATGATGAGTACACCAATTATTAATGGTAATCAAGCTGCTATCTTAGGTATGCATTCAATTATCACTCGTCCAATTGCTATTGATAAAGATACAATCGAGAACCGACCAATGATGTATATTGCATTAAGCTATGACCATAGAATTATTGATGGCAAAGAAGCAGTTGGATTCTTAAAAACAATTAAAGAGCTTATCGAGAGCCCAGAAGACTTATTATTAGAATCTTAATTTCGTTTATTAAAGAGCTAAATATATTGAAACCTTAATCATAAATTGATAAAGAGTAGAATAAGTTCATAATGAATTTATTCTACTCTTTTTATGTTTTAGTTATATTAGTATTAAAAAAATTGAGAATATAAAAAATAACAGAGAAGTGCATACCTCATTATCTATTTATGACTTTTCCAAAGCAGAGGCTAACATATATAAAAATGATAAATTAAGCACTGTAGTTGGACAAAAATTAACAAATATTTTTAAAGGATATTACAAACGAATTCATTAAAAAATAATAGTCATTAAAGCTACATTAATTTAAAAACGAACTTCATATAATTTGTCAATTTCATTTTTATACAGTTAAAATAACCTATGATATACCTCCCCTATCTATATTAGACAAGGCAGGGGAGGGGAATAATATATATATTATCTTATAAATATTTTATTTATTATACATACTTTAATTAATTATAACGTTTTTATTTACGTATATTTTATAATAAAAAACAGCTCTCTTATTTAAGATTTCAACATATTATTCATATATAAAATACGTTATAATGTTTAAGAAAAGATATATAAATGGGAGTGTCGATGAATGAGTGGACTAAGAAGTGTTACGATTGGAACAAGTGATCTCTCAAAAACACAGAATTTATTTAATAATATTTTAGGTCTTAATGTTGCAACAAAAAGACAGGCATTACGTTTTGGCGATGCTGAATTAAATCCTGGTACAAGACTTCACTTTGTAGAAGTTCCTAATCCTAATTATAGAAATGTACATATATCAAGCGTGGGATTAAGAACACCATCGAATGCTGGTTTAGAAGAATACCAACAAATATTAGAAAAAAATAATATTCAATTTAGTTCAATCACTGAATTAAACGGTAATCAGCACTTTAATTTTAAAGATGATAATCATCAAATTTTTGATATCTATTCTAATGAATTAAATGTTGGCGTTGGATTAGGGACACCCACATTTGAAAGTGCTGTTAATCCTCTTCATCAAATTCAAGGATTGGGACCAGTAATTATTAAAGTAAACGAATTATTGGTTACAACTTCTATCTTTAAAAATGTATTTAATTTAACGCATTATGCTGAATATGAATCTACTGAATTTCCTGATCAAACTGTCCAGGTATTTAAAATCGGAGATGGTGGACTTGGTGGAGAAATTCATTTATATCAATCTAATGAACAAGTTGAATTAAAAGAAGAAGGAATTGTGGAACAAATTGAATTCAGTACAAATTCAACTGAAGACTTTGAACATGCACAAAAAGAACTGGATGAAATAGGTATTCCTTATCAAATATTAAACCAAGGTGATGCTCAATCGTTACGCATTACTGAAGGTAGCGGCATCTCTTTCATATATACTTTAGAAAAAAATTAATATAAATCATTTTATTGGAGGATTTAAAATGGGAATGTTACATGAAGATTGGAAATCACGCACACCAATTAAACAAGTGATGGTAGTTAATACTGATGCAAAAAAATTCACAGTATCAGATATGCTTACTATTGGAAAACAATATGATGTCATCAATGAAACTGAAGAATATTATCAAATCATTGATAACTCTGGTCTAGTAGGTGGTTATTACAAAGATTATTTTAAAGAAGTTTAAATACATTCAATTTCTAAAAAGATAACGATTAAATTAAGACTCAGAGTGATGTGCCAATATCTATACATTTATACACGCTCTTGGTCTATTTTTTCATCTTATAAAGGAGAATATTAAAATGCCAAATAATCATTATATCAATTCAGATCAATCTGTATTCAATGATGCAAAAGCATTGTTTAATTTAAATAAAAATATTTTATTAAAAGGCCCTACAGGCTCTGGTAAAACACGATTAGCTGAAACTTTAAGTGAAGTGGTCCAAACGCCGATGCATCAAGTTAACTGTTCTGTTGATTTAGACGCAGAGAGCTTATTAGGTTTTAAAACAATAAAAACAAATGAACAAGGTCAACAAGAAATTATTTTTATTGACGGCCCAGTTATAAAAGCCATGCGAGAAGGTCATATCTTATATATTGATGAAATCAATATGGCTAAACCTGAAACATTACCTATTTTAAATGGCGTATTAGACTATAGACGTCAGTTAACCAATCCTTTTACTGGAGAAGTAATTAAAGCAGCCCCTGGTTTCAATGTAATTGCTGCAATAAATGAAGGCTATGTTGGTACATTACCAATGAATGAAGCATTAAAAAACCGCTTTATTGTTATACAAGTTGATTACATTGGAGGAGACATTCTTAAAGATGTCATTAAACAACAAAGCCAACTTCAAGATGATGATATAATTAAAAAAATCATTAAATTTAATGAAGACTTACGTACAATGTCAAAACAAGGACAAATTTCAGAAGAAGCAGCTAGTATTCGTGCGTTAATTGACTTAAGTGACTTAATTACAGTTATGCCAATAGAGAGAGCAATTAAGCGTACAATTATCGATAAACTTGAAGATGAACGCGAACAGCAAGCCATCAGAAATGCAATCGAACTAAACTTTTAGAGAGGGATTATTATGAGTGATCGTTTTATAAAATTTAATGATGAGCAGCTAGATGCTAAGCAAGTCATGATGTTACAAGATTTAGCGCGCTTACTACTGAAAAACGAACAAACTAAAGTAAAAATTCAAAAGTTCCCTTATTATGATCCTATTAATAATACTTTAATTACAAGTTGGTTTTGGTCTCATCGTCCAAAAGATATTGAAAGTGCAGGGTTAAAAACAGATGTTATGCTCGCTGCATATGGTTATAAAATGATGGACGAAGCTATCGTAAATGAAGTCCTTCATGACAATGAATTTAGCCATCCCAAATTTTATCATCAACTCTTTAGATTGCTAGAAGATATGCGCGTTTTTAATTTTATTAAAGTGGATCGGCCTAGCACTGCTAAACAAATTGATTTAAGAGTGAAAACTCGATTATCTTATACGGAATCACAAATTAAATTCTATAAAACAAAAACGGTATATACAGATTTACTTTTCTTATATTTAGAGCGAGCATTTTTAAGTCAAAACTTCTTTGATATACCCACGATACATCCACAATTAGATGACATATTAAATCATATGTTTCAATATTTACCTGATTTTTTCCAAAATGAATCATCTGAAGATAATATGTATCTTGCACAACGTATCATGTTCCAAATCGATGAAATGTTATCACATGATATGTTAAATGAATATTATCATCTTCCTAGAAAAGTATATGAAGCTATTCATGAAATGTCTTATGAGGATATTAAACGTATGGATGCAAGTAACGTTGATGGGCAAGATAATACAAATCAAGAAACTGACACTACATCAGCCGAAGCTGAAACAAACGCTCAAGATAGTAAATCTGAAGGTGGCGCTTATCTTGAAATGGAATTACATGAAAGTGAAAATAGTGACGTCATGAGTGATAACGATACTGCACGTGAAGGTGATTCAACTGATGATATGACAGATATGATGACGAAAAAAGGACGTGGCTCTAATCATTCACTTGATCGTGACGAAGGCGGTTCTATAGGTTCTAATCCATCATTTGCTTTACGTGGTATTAATGAAAATGTCGAAATAGAATGGAAAGTGCCTGATATAGAGCCAGAGTATATTTCAAGCTACCAACAAGTTAAAAATGAAGTACAATTTGAAACTAAAGATTTAATTCAGATTATAAAGAAAACCATCGATAGAGAACACGTGGACGAACGTCATAATTTGACTAAAGGTCGTCTTCAACGTGATTTAACCAATTGGTTTATTGATGATCAATATAAATTGTTTTATAAAAAACAAGACCTTAGTAAAACATTCGATGCGACTTTTACATTACTGATTGATGTATCTGCTAGTATGTTCGATAAAATGGAAGAAACGATTAAAGGCGTCGTATTATTTCATGAAACATTAAAAGCACTCAACGTTAAACATGAGATACTTGCTTTTAATGAAGATGCTTTTGACTCTGATGATCGAAAACAACCTAATATCATTGATGAAATCGTTCATTACGATCGCTCCATCATGGAAAAAAGTGGACCACGCATTATGTCATTACATCCTCAAGATGATAATAGAGATGGCGTAGCTATACGAATTGCAAGTGAACGTTTATTAAGAAGAAGTCATCAACAACGTTTCTTAATTATCTTTTCAGATGGGGAACCTTCAGCATATAACTATGCTCAAGACGGCATTTTAGATACGTATGAAGCTGTGGAAATGGCACGTAAATTTGGAATCGAAGTATTTAATGTCTTTTTAAGCCAAGATCCTATTACTGAAGATATTGAAGAAACCATTCATAATATTTATGGACAATTTGCATTATTTGTAGAAGGTGTTGAAAATTTACCGAGTCACTTATCACCATTGCTAAAAAAATTGTTATTAAAATCTTTTTAATCATAATCAATAATTAAACTGTATATTGATTTATAATATTCAAATTTTTGTGACATACATAGACTTGTAAATTCTTTTTGTGCTAGAATGTTAAATATTGCAAACATATACATAAAAAGGAGCAAGTCTATGAATAAACATACTTGGATTATCGGCTTTACGCTATTTGCTATGTTTTTTGGCGCAGGTAATCTAATTTTTCCTCCTAATTTAGGACAAGAAAGTGGTGCCTATTTCTGGCCAGCAATTTTAGCTTTTTGTTTAACTGGAATAGGCTTACCATTACTCGGAGTAGTCGTTGGGGCACTTGATAAACAAGGATATATTGGCGCCTTTAATAAACTGTCACCGAGATTTTCAGTTGTCTTTCTAATTATTATTTATTTAACCATTGGACCTCTATTTGCTATACCACGTACTGCATCTACGTCTTTTGAAATGACTATTACACCCATTACTCATTCAAATAGTAATATGTCTTTATTCATTTTTACACTTATTTATTTTATTATTGTTTTATATTTATGTATTAATCCCGGTAAAATAGTAGATCGAATTGGATCTTTATTAACTCCTTTATTATTAATTACAATTTTGGCTATGATCATTAAAGGATTTGTAGACTATAAGGGACACGGTTCATCTCATGGAAATCCAGAAACATATTCTTCAAATATAGAAAGTTTTTCCCATGGCTTTATTGAAGGGTATTTAACAATGGATGCAATTGCAGCAATTGCATTTTCAATGATTGTGGTTAATGCCATTAAAGCAACAGGAGTTAAACACACCAATCAAATATTTAAACAAACAGTTATAGCTGGGTTTATTGCCGCCTTAGCATTAATTTTTATATATGTTTCTTTAGGGTATATTGGTAATCATATGGGAATAAGTCAAAATACGATTACAACTCTAATGGCTAAAAATCAAAATATAGGAACTTATTTACTTACTACAATGGCTACAAATGGCTTTGGTGTTCTAGGCAAATACTTACTAGGTATCATTGTTGCTTTAGCTTGTTTAACTACAGCTTGTGGACTTATTGTATCTGTGAGTCAATACTTTAATAGTATATTTCCAAAAATTAGTTATAAGGTATATGTTATAGGTTTTACAATTATCAGTTTTATATTGGCTAATTTAGGATTAAATTCTGTTATAAACATGTCTGTTCCTGTATTAAGTATTATTTATCCTGTAGCTATTACTATGATTATTTTAATCTTACTTGCGCGTTTTATTCCAACTAAACCTATTGCGCAACAAATACCTATTATCATTGTTAGTCTTGTTTCAATTGTAAGTACAATAAATACGTTAGGTTTAATAAAATTAAATGTTATAAATCATTTACCTCTTAAGCAATATTCTTTAGAATGGTTACCTATAGCTATCATTTCAATCATAATAGGGTATATCGTATCTAAGTTTATAAATCAATCGTATATTGTTTATCAAAAGGAATAGATATACTAAACACCGGTTACTTCTTTAAATGAGAGCAATCGGTGTTTTAATTTTATCTATTCTTTTTTCATAGTAAGTAAATGTTCTTTTAACTCATTCTCGAGTTGTGATAATTCTCTTTCAGCTTGTTGACGTTTTTGACGTCCATTATATTGAATTTGCAGTGTTTGTTCAATCGTTTCAATGATGTCATTTTGAGTCGCTTTAAGCGTTTCAATATCTACGATACCACGTTCATTTTCAGTAGCCGTTTCAATTGCATTTTGTTTTAACATGGCTGCATTTCGAGTAAGCAAGTCATTTGTGGTATCAGTAACTGCACGCTGAGCTGTTACTGCATTTTTTTGTCTCATTAAAGTGAGAGCAATAGCCATCTGATTTTTCCATAAAGGAATACTTGTGAGAATAGAACTTTGAATTTTTTCAGCTAATGCTTGATTCACATTTTGAATCATACGAATTTGCGGCGCTGTTTGAATTGCAATTTGACGTGATAATTGTAAGTCATAAATTTTTTTATCTAATCGATCAACAAATTGCTCCATATCAGCGACACTTTGAATATCCATTTGATTACCAGATTGTTCTGCATGTTGACGCAATTTAGGCAATTCATTAGCATTTATTTCTTGTTTTTTACGCTGTGCAGCAGCAATGTATAGAGAAACATCCTCAAAATATACTTTATTTTGTTCATAAAGATGATCGAGTAACTGAATGTCTTTAGTTAAATTTCCTTTATGCTTATCCAATTGAATGGTGATTCTATCAACTTGTGAACTTACAGATTGCATTCTAGAAAATACTTCATTTATTGAAGCTTTTGTTCGTCTAAATAAACGTTTAAGTTTAGATTGATTGTCTTGATTCAAGTCATCAGGATTAACTTCTCTTAACTTAGACATTAATTGATTTAAAGTATCACCAATAGGACCCACATCTTTCGATTGAACTTCATCTAACATTTGATGTGAAAATTGAGACATGTTCTGTTGTAGATGTGTCCCAAAAGATAATAGGCCTTCACTATCTAGTGGTTTGATTTGTTGACTAATTGAATCAATTTTTTTTAAATCTTGTTCGTTAAATTGTTGTTCAAAGTCTTGCTTAACATTTTGAGTTGAAACATCATGCGTTTGATGATCTATATAATCATCTAATGGATGTGAGTTAATAAATTGGTCTTTTTGATTCATTTAAAAATTCTCTCCATTCTTATCTTAACTTTAAATTAGTATTTTTTATATCGCTTGTGTTGTAACCGATTAAGTTCCATTTCAATATCTAAACGCTCATAATCATCTTCATTAAGTCTTTTTAAATCTGCAATAAGTGTACGTTTCACCTCATCTAAAGTAATACGTGTTTGCTCTAATTTTTGCTTTTCTTCAGCAGATTTTTTTGGCATTTTAGATAAACGGGTATATGCATCAATTAAATTTAGTGCATTATCTATATGCGAATAAAAGAAACTTTCTACTTTGAAAAATGATGAAGGTCTCTGTTTAACAGCAAAATGAATAGACTTAGAAATTTTATAAATATCATTAATTTGACGAAAATCTTTAATCGATCTGATATTAATATATGATTTTAAAATATTACGAATTTTATTATGTGATTGATTGAGTTGTTGATTAACAAAACGATAGTCTCTACGTGATAATCCAATTTCATTTAAATATTTTTTGGATGTCAATCTTTGAGTAGGAAAATAAGATACAAAAAACATTCCAATACCTATTAGGGCATCAAGTATAAAGGATAAATCAAATCCAAATACACTTGTCACCCATGAGATAATAGCTATTGGAATTCCTACTAAAACACCCAGAAGCCGAGAAAGGTTATATCTCAATATTCATCTTCCTTTATTTAATAAATCGTTTTAAATTCTGAGTATCTATTTGTTACGTCTAAATCTTCAATACTATAATCAGAAACTGAAGATGCAGGAGAAGCACCAGCAATCACTTTATTAATAAATAATTTTATTTTTTCCTCGTCACCTTGAGCATATATATCTACATAATCCTCAACATTTTGAACAGTACCAAATATATCAAGTTTTTTTGCAATTAATTCAGTATGATGACGGAACCCTACACCTTGGACAGTTCCAAATACTTGTATATGTTTATGTTGCATCATTATCACCTCTACATTATATTATACGTATTTTTCCTACAAAAAACTAATAATTAATATACATATCATCTTTATCTCAATTAAAAGAACGGAGTCTTTAAGCTTGAATTCGTCTAAAAAAAAGTTACAATATTTATTAGAGTTTTAATTTGAGAGGGGACTTAGTCATGTGGACAGTTGCAAAGATTCGTGCAGACTACGAGGGATGGTGGTTATTTAGCGACTGGACAGAAAAAATCGTAGAACAACATCATTATAGTAACTATGAAGAAATGTTAGAAGATTATCAATCAATTATTAAAAAAAGTAAAAAATATTATAATAATTATGTTATTGGGAAATATAATATTTATGCATTTTATAATAATTGTGATTTAAATTTTTGTGAAGATTGTGATGAAGATTTACAAATATTTTATAGTTTTATTGTTTTAAATAATAAAGAAGTTTATTATAATCTACCAAAAATTAATTAAAAGAGAATTTTCTATAATTGTATTGCAATTTAGTTCAAACTAACATATAATAGTTATCAAGCAATAGTTTTATTCCATATTGCAAAGAATATCTGTAATATTGATTGATAGCATTTTGTTATTTATACATATTTATAACACGTATTTTTTGTAATATGCGAATAATGCATATTGAATGAATTTTAGTCTTGGAGGTTTCACAATTATGAAACAAGGTACAGTTAAATGGTTTAACGCTGAAAAAGGTTTTGGCTTCATCGAAGTTGAAGGAGAAAACGACGTATTCGTACACTTCTCAGCAATTAACCAAGAAGGTTATAAATCATTAGAAGAAGGTCAATCAGTTGAGTTTGAAGTAGTTGAAGGCGATCGCGGTCCTCAAGCTGCAAACGTTGTTAAACTATAATTTATAGATTGCAAAAATTGACTTTAGTAACACCTTACCAAGATGTAGGGTGTTTTTTATATATAAATGAGGCTGGGACATAAATCTCAAAAAAAATAGCCAGTAAAAGAGTTTTTAAAAACTCTTTTACTGGCTTCTTTATTATGGTGCAACTTGAACGGGTAAATATAAACTTTCTCGTTATTTTATTTTGTATCATTAATTATTAATTGACGTAATGATTGACGTTTGATAACTTCACGTGCTTTTCCATCTTTTAAGAAGAAAACAGGTGGTTTTTGCATTTGATTATAATTAGATGCCATAGAGTAATGGTATGCGCCAGTAGATAAAATGGCTAAATAATCTCCACGTTTTACAGAAGAAGGTAACATAGCATCTCGGATAATAATATCTCCAGATTCACATAATTTTCCGGCAATAGTTACCGTTTCGTCTGCCTTCTCATGACGATTTACAAGTAATGCTTGATATTTGGCTCCATATAAAGCAGTTCTAATATGATCACTCATACCACCATCAATAGAAACATATTTATTTACTTCAGGAATGTCTTTAATTGTTCCAACTTCATATAACGTAATACCCGCTTCGCCAACAATTGAACGTCCTGGTTCAATACCAATTTCAGGAACGTCGTAGTTTAATTTTTCTGATTCAGATTTAATCGCATCTGTAATTTCAGCAATACCTTCTTCAATAGGGAAGCTTACATCACCTTCGACATATTTAATACCAAAACCGCCACCTAAGTTAAGTAATTCAACTTGGATATGATGCTCGTTAAGCCAATTTAAAACAATTTTAGCTGTTTCAATCATAGCTTCAGTACCCTCAATTTGTGATCCTACATGGAAATGTATTCCTTTTAAATGAAGATGTTTTGATGCTTTGACTTTTTCAACTGCTTGAATTGCAAGACCATGTCGAATTGAAAGACCAAATTTACTATCTTCTTGACCAGTTTGAATAAATTCATGGGTATGCGCCTCTACGCCAGGATTCACACGAATGACAACATTAACTCTATCACTTGCATAGCGATTGATTAATTCAATTTCTTCTAAAGAATCAATAACAAAGTAACCAACGCCACTTTCTAAAGCATATTGTATTTCACGTTTCGTTTTATTATTGCCATGGAAGTGGATGCGACTAGGATCAAATTTAGCCTCTAATGCTGTATAAAGTTCGCCTTCAGATACGACATCTAATTGTAAGTTTTCTTCTTGAACTAACTTTACCATTTGAATGCAAGTAAAGGCTTTAGAAGCATATGAAATATTGTATTTTAATCCACTTTTTTGAAAAGCATTATGAAATCGACGCATTTGATTGCGAATTTCATCTTCATCATAAACAATGGTAGGCGTACCAAAACTTTGAGCTAGTGTTTTCAAACTTGTACCCGCCATTGTTAATTCACCGTAATCATTATATTTAACTGACATTTTATCTAAACTCCTTTATAAGAGAATCGTGATTCATCGCACTAAGTTGTTCTGAATTAGCGCCAACACCTTTGAATGTGTATTCATCAATGCGTATATCATTATTATATAGTATCACTTCATCTTGTGCATGAACATCATCATCGACTTCAACAAACATATGACTCATCATTAATGCTCGAATAGGGTAACGTTTGCCATTAATTAATGCTTCGTGTGTTGCACGTTTTTTTAAAATACCATCACCATAGCCAATATCAACAACTGCAAGATGTGTATGATCATGCGTTGCTTCAAATGCAAAACTATAACCACAATAATCACCTTTATTTACTTCACGAACTTGAATTACATTTCCTTTTACGGTTAAGGCTTGTTCAATCTCATGTTCATCTAATTTGCTATATGGTCTTGAACCATATAAAGCGATACCTACACGTGCATGTGTATGATAGGGAAGAAGTTGTTGTCCTTCACGATAATAACTCGCACTATTTTGCGCATGGATAAGTTCAAATTGGTATCCTTCATTTAATAATGTATTAACGACGTTTAACCATGCTTCACGTTCAATCCCATATTCTGGAACATCAAATTCATCTGCATATCCAAAATGTGTCCATAGGCCAACGATATTCATTTCACTTCCATTATCATTTTCATGATGATGAAGTACTTCTTTAATTTCATCAAGATTTTTGAAACCTGAACGATGGAGTAAATTTTCAAATTCTAAGTGAACATTAATATCTTTTAATTCACTTTTGTACTGATAATAATATTCTAAAGAGGGAAGCGTCATTTGAATATTATTATTTCGAACTGTATCAAAGTCATAAACTGCATTCATTAAAAAAATTGTAGCATGAGGTGCAAGTTTACGAACTCTCACTGCTTCTTTTAAGGAAGTCGTACTAAATGTATGGATACCTGCTTCTAAAAATGTTCTTACTGCAAACTCTAATCCATAATGATAAGCATTATTTTTTACAACTGCCATTATTGATTGATTATTCTTTACTTTAGTTGCATTTCTTAAAAAGATTTTTGAATCAACTGACCAAACTGCTGTCAATTTAATTTACTCCTTTCCATAATGGTTCAATATTTGTTCATAGTAATTGGCAACATCAATAAGCACTTTTTCGTCAAAATTTAAATGCGATGTATGTAAGCCTGTGATAAAGCCTTTATCTTCATTTCGAGTTCCTACAAAAGCAAAGTAAGACGGTGCTAATTGTTGGCCATAAAAACTAAAGTCTTCGCCGAATAAAAATGGCAGAGGCTTTTCAATAACTTTTAAATTAGCAGATAGAATAGATTGTTCAACGATATGACGTAGTTTAGGACTATTCATTGTAGCAGGATATCCTTCTTCAAATTTGACTTCACAATCAACATTGAATAATAATTTCACACTTTTTGCAATTTTATTCATTTGATTTTTCACGATATTTAAATCAGTGGCATCATAAGTACGAATAGTTCCTTCTAAATAACCATTACTAGGAACCGTATTAATTGCTTCACCTGCATTAAAGTGGCCCATATGAACAATATTACGTTTTAGTCCATTTAAATGATATTGCTGTATTTGACCAACTTGATTTAAAACATGAATCAGTGCTTCGCCACATGAATGACCTTGCTCTTTATCAGCTACATGACTAGATAATCCTTTTAAGAAAAAACGATATTCAGTGGCACTTGCTGTAATTTCTTCATCGCGTATCACGACTTGTCCTTCGTCAGCGAAAGGATTTACATGAATGCCAAATACTGCTTCAATAGGATATTGATTAAAAGCACCGGCTTTAATTAAGCGATTTGCGCCACCGCCTGTTTCTTCAGCTGGTTGGAAGATAAACACGACATTATGAGGTAATTGATGTTGATCAGCCATCGCCTTACATCGTTTAACAAATAACATCAATGCTGTTGTATGACCATCGTGACCACAAGCATGCATCACATTATCTGTTTGACTACGATAATCGACATTATTTTCTTCAAAAATGGGTAGGGCATCAATGTCTGCCCGAAATGCAATTGTATGGTCACTATTACCTTCTAAATATGCAATAGCACCCGTTTCAAGAGGTTGCTCGTAAGATACATTTAATTCATCTAAAAATCGAGTAATATATTGAGTTGTCTCAAATTCATGAAGACTTAATTCTGGATGTTGATGTAAATGTCTTCTATGTTGTGTGACAAATTCTAATTCGCTCATCTTAATCAATCCTTTATTCATTTATTATTCAACTTATGTATTCATTTAATCGTAAAGGCTGAGAACATGTTGTCCCAGCCTTTAGCATTCAATTATTCAAGTTTGTCATTAATCATTTAATTTTCTTAACGCTGCAACGATTTCTCGTTTAGAGTCTTGAACTTCAGATGTTTGTTTAATGACTTTAGCAGGTGTACCAGCTACAACCGCACCAGCAGGAACATCTTGAGTCACGATAGCACCAGCAGCTACAATAGCGCCTTCGCCAACTCTTACACCTTCTAGAATAACTGCGTTTGCGCCAATTAATACATTATCTTCGATTACTACTGGAGAAGCACTAGGTGGCTCAATAACGCCCGCTAATACTGCACCGGCACCTACATGAACATTTTTACCTGTTGTCGCACGACCACCTAATGTTGCATTCATATCAATCATAGTACCTTCACCTACAACAGCGCCAATATTGATTGTTGCTCCCATCATCACAACGGCACCGTCTTCGATAATAGCTTGTTCACGAATGAATGAACCTGGTTCAATACGTGCATTTGTATTAGTTAAGTCTTTTAAAGGAATAGCAGAATTACGACGGTCCATTTCAATTTCTAAGTCAGTAATATATGATTGATTGGTTTCATAAAATGTTTTCCAATCATCCGCTTCACAAAATATTACTTTTGAATCATCAGATCCGAATACTTTAAATGTATTAGGAAAAGTGACGTCATTGAATTGTCCATTTACGTATACTTTTAATGGTGTTGATTTTTTAGCATCACTAATATATTGAATAATTTCTTGTGCAGATAAGTGTTGTACCATAGTTTAGAGTCTCCTTAAGTTATTTTATAAGTTGTCAAATGTATAGAAACCATTTGATTTTGTGTTTAATTTTTCAGCAGCTGTAATTGCGCCATTTGCAAAAATGTCCTTAGATTGCGCTTTATGAGAAATGGTAATTGTTTCATCTGTGCCAGCAAATAAAACATCATGTTCGCCTACAATTGTACCGCCACGAACTGAATGAATACCGACTTCATCTTTTTCACGTTTTTCAGTTCGCTCATGTCGATCGTAAACAGGCGTTACATTTTCACGTAATTCTTTAATAACATCATAAAGTTTGACGAGTGTGCCACTTGGCGCATCCACTTTTTTATTATGATGAGCTTCAGTTAACTCAATATCATAATCTTGTAAAAGGGGAACAGCTGCTTCTAGAATTTTAGTTAATGCATGGACGCCATAACTCATATTTGCACTGAAGAAAACAGGCATACGTTCGCTTAATTGTTCTAATTTTTGAATCAGTTTTTCTTTTTCACCAGTAGTAGCAATCACTAAAGGTAATTCAAACTCTTCATCTAATAAAGGTAATAATAGATTAGGATTAGAGAAGTCGATCGCTACATCGGCTTCATTTTGTGCGTCTGCAATATGATGATAAGCTTTATATGGTGAATGTTGATGTTCTTCTGGCTCAATTGTACCAACAATCTCATGACCTTTTTCTTCTGCTAATCTGGCAACGCGTTGATTCATTGTGCCATATCCAATGAGTAAAATTTTCATTTTTATTCCTCCGTTTTAAATGCTTTATAAGCATTCACTAATACATTTGCTTTTTCTTTCTCTAGTGGTAATAAAGGTAATCTTAATTCATAATTTCCAAATCCTAAATGACTTGTTAGAGCTTTAATTGGAATAGGGTTGACATCAACTGAAAGTGCATCTAACAATTGACCTATCGGTTCAAAGTCTTTCTCAATTTCTTTCCCATTTTGTTTAGCATCATAAAGTGCTTGAAATTCTTTCGGAATAACGTTAGCAATGACAGAAATTACGCCATTACCTCCACGATTATAGAATTCTACGACATTATCATCATTACCACTGTAAAAAGCAAATTCATCTTGATGAATACGTTTTTTCACTTCTTCGTAATAGTTAAAGTCATTTGTAGCATCTTTAATAGCTACAATGTAATCATTATGACTTAATGTTTCGACTGTTTCAGGATCAATTGTCATATTCGTTCTTGAAGGTACATTATATAAAACAACAGGTAACTTAACTTCATTCGCGATGGTTTCAAAATGTTTAATTAAGCCACGTTGATTCGTTTTATTATAGTAAGGTGTGATTAACATAATACCATCTACACCTAATTCTTTAGCACGTAATGAAGCTTGAATAGATTTAGCTGTATTATTTGTACCAGTTCCAGCGATAATAGCCACTTGATGATTAACTTGTTTAATCACCGCTTGAAGTACTTTTTCTTTCTCTTCTTCTGTTAAAGTAGGGCTCTCTGCTGTAGTGCCGTTTACAATAATTGCTTTAACATTATTATCAAGTAAAAATTGAACATGTCGTTCTAATGCTTTATAGTCAACTTCATTATTAGTAAATGGAGTAGCAAGCGCTACACCTACACCTTCAAAAATATGTGCCATATTATCTAGCTCCTTTTAATTTAATGACTTGTTCTAACACTTGAACTGCATTTAAAGCTGCACCTTTAAGTAGGTTATCTGAAGTACACCAAACATGGAAAGTATTATCAAGTGAGTCATCACGACGAATTCTACCTACAAACACTTCATCTTTACCTGTTGAATTAATAGCTAAAGGATATTCATTATTTTCAGGATTGTCTACTAAAACAACACGATTATCGTTTTCAAATAAATCTTTAATTTCTTGAACTGTTGCCTCTTTATCAAGAGTAACATCAATTTCTACGCTATGACTATCTTGAACAGGTACACGTGCACATGTTGCAGTCACACGTAAGTCAGGTTGTCCTAAAATTTTTCGTGTTTCATCAATCATTTTTTGCTCTTCTTTTGTATATCCATCTTCTAAAAAAACATCAATATGTGGTAAAACATTATTATAAATAGGATGTGGATAAGCTTCTGGAGCTTTACCATTCGCACCTTCAGCTAAGTCTCTCTTACCTTTAACCCCTGAACCCGAAACTGCTTGATATGTTGTATAAGCTACACGTTTTAATCCAAAAGCATCGTATAAAACTTTAAGTGGCACGACCGACTGAATTGTTGAGCAGTTAGGATTAGCAATGATACCACGTTTAAATTCTGGTTGGTTAACTTCTGGTACAATTAAATCCACATCGTTTGTCATACGCCATTGACTTGAATTATCAATAACAATTGCTCCAGCTTTTTCGAAAATAGGGGCAAATTGTTTACTTGTTCCGCCACCTGCACTCATTAGCACGTAATCAAATTTTTCACTTGCTGCTTCTTCTGTAAGTTCTTGAACTGTATATGTTTTCCCTTGAAACTCAATTTCTTTACCTGCTGATCTTGCTGATGAGAATAATACCAACTCATCAAATTGGATATGTTTACGATCAATTGTTTCTAACATTTTTGTTCCGACTAATCCTGTTGCTCCAACTACTGCTAATCTTGTCATAAAAGAATCACTCCATTTAAATATTAATTGAATTTTGAATTACTTATTTTAACTTAAGTTTAAATATCAAAAGCATCGTATAGAACTTCAACCGCTTTATTTCCATTTTCTGCATCAATAACATAAGAAATACTAATTTCAGAAGTTGTTGTTTGATAAAATGGAATATTAGAATTAATTAACGTAATAAATGCTTTTGAAGCTACACCAGACATATCACGCATTCCTGAACCAATTAACGAAATTTTGACGTAAGCTTCATTAATTTTATAATCTAAAGCATCAAATGTTGTAGAAAGTTCCTCTAAGATACTTGAAATTTGTTGTACATCACTATCTTTAATAGAAAAAGATAGTTGTAAACCTTCAACATTTACGATTTGAGAAATCATATCCACATTAACTGAACCTTCATCTAAAGCAGTAAATAATTGAGTTAGAAGGCGATTATCTGGAAGAGGGTAACTAATTGTTACATGCATCATATGTGTATCTAATGCAACTCCAGTTACGGCTTTTTTTTCTAATATTTCTGTTCTTGGCATAATCCATGTTCCTTTCACATTTGATAACGTTCTACCTAAATACAAGGGGATATCATAATTTTTAGCAAGTTCTACACTTCTTGTTTCTAACACACCGGCACCTAAAGCGCTCATTTCCATCATTTCTTCATAAGACACATAATCTAAACGTTTTGCCTCACTCAAAATTCTTGGATCAGTAGCATAAACGCCATCAACATCAGTGTAAATTTCACAAGGGATTTGATTACTAGCTGCTAATGCAACAGCAGTCGTATCTGAACCACCACGACCAAGCGTAGTTAACTCTAATTCGTCGTTCACTCCTTGGAAACCTGCTACAACTAAAACATCCTTGTCTTTAAATTCCTTGTTAAATGTTTCAGGATTAATTTCTGCAATTCGACTTTTTAAATGATGACCTACTGTTTTGATACCTGCTTGATATCCAGTCATAGCTCTAGCACTTACGCCAATATCATTTAATACCATCGACAAATAAGAAACTGTTTGTTGTTCACCAGTTGTTAATAATAGAGCAAGTTCTTCATCTTTTGGTGTTGTTGTAAGATGGGAAACATTTTCCATTAATTGATCTGTTGTTTTGCCCATAGCACTTACGACAACAATAAGTTGTTCACCGTCATCTACACGGCGTTTAAGCATTTCTGCAATATTTTTTATCTTTGTAAAATCGGCGACAGATGAACCACCGAACTTCAAAACACGTCGTTTCAAGATTTTACCTCCTAGAATTTAGGGGCACACGTCATAAAAAAGAGCAAGTTCGGAATGTGCGAACTTGCTCGTAATTTATATACAAGTGATGCACTCCATTATTAAATAATAATGACAAACTCTCAGCTCTTAACCACAAAGTCCAACGAACGCTTACTGCGGTTGCAATTCGTTTCGGCATCGCACCCTTTCTATATTAGCCGTGGCAGACAGTATTCTAATATATACTAATGATTGATGCGCCTCATCAATTTCTTATTCAATTACTATGTTTTTAATTATACATAAGCACCTTTTAACTGTAAACCGATTTTTGTGATTTTTTGAAATAAACTGAAAATTATTAAAGTAATATTACTGTTAAAGAAAAGAGATAGTAATAATAAGTAATTTGTGTAAATAATAACAATAATTCGAAAATAATAGTATTTTATAAAAAAACTGTCGATAAAGTTCGTTATTTATCGACAGTTTTATGCATAGTTTAAATTTTAAAAATAGAAGATACCTTATTAAAATCCTGTTATTTTATTTTTGTAACACACCAATTTCTTTTAGATATTCTTCATATGGCAATTCTTTAGATAAACTACCTGGTTGGTTCAAGTCAATCACACGATTAGCGATTGTATTAATAAATTCAAAATCATATGAAGTAAAGATAATTGATCCTTTGAATGAAGCTAATCCATCATTAACAGCTGTAATGCTTTCTAAATCAAGATGATTCGTTGGCTCATCAAGTAGTAAAACATTGGCACTTGAAAGCATCATTTTACTTAACATACAACGTACTTTCTCTCCACCTGATAATACACTTGCTTTTTTCTTAACTTCTTCACCGCTAAATAACATACGTCCTAAGAAGCCACGTAAAAATGTTTCAGTTTGTTCATCTTCAGGAGCATATTGACGTAACCATTCAACTAAATTCATATCTACGCCTTCGAAGAAATCAGAATTATCTTTAGGGAAATAGCTTAATGAAGTTGTCACTCCCCATTTAAATGAACCTTCATCTGGTTCCATTTCACCAGCAAGTATTTTTAATAGGGTAGTTTTAGCAATTTCACTATCGCCAATTAAAATAGCTTTATCATTTGGATTCATAGTGAATGAAATGTTATCTAAAACTTTTTCACCATCAATTGTTTTTGAGATACCATCAACTACTAATAAATCGTTACCAATTTCTCTTTCTGGGGTGAATTTCACATAAGGATAACGTCTTGAAGATGGTTGAATATCATCAAGTTCAATTTTCTCTAATTGCTTCTTACGACTAGTTGCTTGTTTTGATTTTGACGCATTCGCAGAGAAACGAGCAATGAAGTCTTGTAATTCTTTAATTTTTTCTTCTTTTTTCTTATTTTGTTCTTGAGCCATTTTTTGAGCAAGTTGACTTGATTGATACCAAAAATCATAGTTACCAACATAGACTTTGATTTTGCCAAAATCTAAATCTGCAATATGTGTACATACATTATTTAAGAAATGACGATCATGAGATACGACGATGACAGTATTTTCAAAGTTAATTAAAAAATCTTCTAACCAACTAATGGCAGGAATATCAAGACCATTGGTAGGCTCATCGAGTAATAAAACATCTGGATCTCCAAATAAACTTTGTGCCAATAATACTTTTACTTTTTGATTATTTTCTAACTCTGACATTTGCTTATCATGTAAATCTGGGGTAATACCAAGTCCTGATAGTAGGGAAGCTGCATCTGCTTCGGCATTCCATCCATTCATTTCAGCAAATTCACCTTCTAATTCAGCTGCACGAATGCCATCTTCATCACTGAAGTCAGGTTTCATATAAATTTCGTCTTTTTCTTTCATCACTTCAAATAGACGTTCATGACCTTTTATAACTACATCTAATACACGTTCATCTTCATAAGCAAAGTGATCTTGTTTTAATACTGCTAAACGTTCATCTTTTCCAAGAGAAACATGACCCGTTTGTGAATCAATTTCTCCAGATAAGATTTTTAAGAAAGTAGATTTACCTGCACCATTCGCACCGATAAGTCCATAACAATTACCTTCAGTAAATTTAATATTTACATCTTCAAATAGTTTACGATCGCCAAAACGTAAACTTACATCCGTAACTTGTAACATTCATTTACTCCTTTATTCATCGTTTATCTAACGCAAAAAATTATATCATATAATGTTCCTATATTCGACCTTATATCATTTATGTCAATGATACTTTACAAAACTCATGTTATAATACTTAGAAATACACTGCTTAAAGGAGACAACTATGGCATTAGACAAAGATATCGTTGGTTCAATTGAATTTCTAGAAGTTCTTGGATTGGAAGGCTCTACTTATTTATTAAAAGGTCCAAATGGTGAACAAGTGAAGTTAAATCAGTCAGAAATCAATGAGGAAGATGAATTCGAAATTGGAGAAGAATATAGTTTCTTCATTTATCCAAACCGTTCAGGTGAATTATTTGCTACTCAAAATATGCCTGATATTACAAAAGATAAATATGATTTTGCAAAAGTATTAAAAACAGATAGAGATGGTGCAAGAGTAGATGTTGGTTTACCAAGAGAAGTGCTTATTCCATGGGAAGATTTACCTAAAGTTAAATCGTTATGGCCTCAATCAGGAGATTATGTATTTGTCACATTAAGAATCGATAGAGATCATCAAATGTTCGCGCGTTTAGCTAGTGAAACAATTGTGGAGAAAATGTTTACACCTGTATCTAATGATGATATGCAAAATCAAGTATTAAAAGCAAGACCTTATCGTTTATTACGTATCGGTACTTTTTTATTAACTGAGGATGGTTACAAAGTATTTGTACATGAGTCTGAACGTAAACATGAGCCAAGACTAGGCGAAGCTGTAGAAGTACGTATTATCGGGCATAATGAAAAAGGTGAATTGAACGGTTCATTCTTACCACTCGCACATGAACGTTTAGATGAAGATGGTCAAGTCATCTTTGATTTGTTAGTAGAGTATGATGGTGAACTTCCATTTTGGGATAAATCAAGTCCGGAAGCAATTAAAGAAGTATTCAACATGAGTAAAGGTTCATTTAAACGTGCAATTGGTCATTTATATAAAAGAAAAATTATAAATATTGAAACTGGAAAAATTACATTAACTAAAAAAGGTAAAACCCTTATTCAAGAATAATGAGTTCATGAAAAACGAGTTTCTTCTATATTATATAGATAGTTCAAAACCATTGAAAAGATAGTTCAAAACCATTGAAAAGATAGTTCAAAACCATTGAAAAGATAGTTCAAAACCATTGAAAGGTAACACTTTCGATGGTTTTTTTATGGGTTTTATTTATATAAAACATAAGTTTTTTGATAAATTAACAAAATATTTACAATTACTCTATTTTACATTAACAAAAAGTATGTAATATAAGCATTGTAAGAAATACATATAACATTTTGGGTTATCTATAATTAGGAGGATGTTTTAATGAAGAAATGGCAATTAGTTGGTACAACTGTTTTAGGTGCTACTGTTCTTTTAGGCGCATGTGGCGGTGGAAATAGTGGCGGCAGTGGTTCAGGAGATGGAAAAGACCTTGAAGGTTCTGCAAAAGGTGAAGGTTCATCTACTGTTGCTCCAATCATTGAAAAATTAAATGAAAAATGGGCTAAAGATCATCCAAGCGCAACTATTTCATCTGGTCAAGCAGGTACTGGTGCTGGTTTTGAAAAATTCATCGCTGGCGAAACAGACTTCTCACAAGCTTCTAGACCTATCAAAGATGAAGAAAAACAAAAATTAGAAGACAAAAACATTAAATATAAAGAATTTAAAATTGCACAAGATGGTGTAACTGTTGCTGTTAATAAAGATAATGACTTTGTAAAAGAATTATCTAAAGATCAATTGAAAAAAATCTACAGTGGCGAAGCTAAAACTTGGAAAGATGTAGATTCTAGCTGGCCTAACAAAGAAATCAAAGCTTTCTCTCCAAACTCAAGTCATGGTACTTATGACTTCTGGGAAGAAGAAGTTATGGATAAACAAGATATCAAAGCTCAAAAAAATGGAGATACTAACGTTATCGTTCAATCAGTTGAGAAAAACAAAGAAAGTATTGGTTACTTCGGTTATAACTTCTATAAACAAAATAAAGATAAATTAAAAGAAGTTAAAATTAAAGGTGACGATGGTAAATCTGTAGAACCTACTAAAAAGACTATCCAAGATGGTTCTTATCCTTTAAGTAGACCATTATTCTTATATGTTAAAGAAAAATCATTAGAAGATAATGATGTTATGAGAGAATTCTTGAAATTCACTTTAGATGACAAAGGTAAATCAGCTGAAGATGCTGGATACGTTGCTTCACCAAGCAAAGTTTATAAAGATGGACTTAAAGAATTAGATAAATACAAAAAAGATTCTGACAAATAATAATCATTATTAATATAAAGGGCTGGGAATTAACAACTCATGTAAATGTTACATGAGTTGTTCAGGATATATACATGGGTGATTGTTAAAGTGTTTTAAATTAATTTGAACTCATTCGTTACCTGATAATTTCCTGCTCTTTTTTAAAATCTATTGGGAGAAATAAAAAGAGAGGGTTACATATGGCTTCTAACACTAATGTTAGAGAGATGATAGCTAAAAATAACGCTAAAAAAGGTGGATTTTCTGATAAAATCGTGCCAATTATTTTAGGGATTATTGCTGCCATCTCTATTTTAACAACTATCGGTATACTATTTACGTTAATCACTGAAACAATCACATTCTTTACACGTGTTTCAATTACTGAGTTTCTTTTTACTAAAGATTGGAGCCCTACAAGTTCTGATCCTAAATATGGTATTTGGGCTTTAATTCTTGGTACTTTAAAAATCACTTTCATTGGTACTTTAGTGGCTGTTCCTATCGGATTAGGGGCTGCAATCTACTTAAGTGAATATGCAAGCGATAAAGCAAGACGTATTATTAAACCTATTCTTGAAATCTTAGCTGGTATTCCAACTATCGTATTCGGTTTCTTTGCTTTAACTTTTGTAACACCTTTATTAAGAACATTTATACCTCAACTCGATAGTTTTAACTCTATCAGTCCTGGTATCGTAGTTGGAATAATGATTGTTCCAATTATTACAAGTATGAGTGAAGATGCAATGGCTTCTGTACCTAATAAAATGCGGGAAGGTGCTTTTGGTTTAGGTTCAACTAAATTTGAAGTGGCAACTAAAGTCGTATTACCAGCTGCCGCTTCTGGTGTAATTGCTTCAATTGTACTTGGTATTTCTCGTGCTATTGGTGAAACAATGATCGTATCATTAGCTGCAGGTAGTTCACCGACATCATCTTTAACATTAACAAGCTCTATTCAAACAATGACAGGTTATATTGTTGAAATTGCTACAGGTGATGCGACATTCGGTTCAGATATTTACTATAGTATTTATGCAGTTGGCTTCACATTATTCATTTTCACATTAATTATGAACTTAATTTCATACTGGATATCTAAGCGTTATAGAGAGGAGTATTAATATGACAGCAACGACTGATCCAAGAGCTAAAGGTTTAGTTGACAAAAATAAAGTCGAAAAAAACCTATCTAGTCGTGATAAAAAAAATAGTCTTAATAAATGGCTATTCTTTGCATGTATTGTATTTGCTTTAATCGTTCTTGCCGCACTACTGATTCAAACACTTGTAAAAGGTGTAGGACATTTAACACCTGAATTCTTTACAAGTTTCTCATCTTCAACACCATCACAAGCTGGGATTAAAGGCGCATTAGCTGGTACATTATGGTTAATGATTACTATTATCCCAATTTCTATTATCTTAGGTGTTGGTACAGCAATTTATCTTGAAGAATACGCACGCGATAATATGTTTACAAGTTTCGTTAAAATTTGTATTTCTAACTTAGCTGGTGTCCCTTCAATTGTATTTGGTTTATTAGGTTTAACATTATTTGTACGTGGCGCTGGTATTGAATCATTATCTTTAGGAAATACTGTTATCGCTGCTGCTTTAACAATGTCATTACTTATCTTACCGATTATTATCGTTTCAAGTCAGGAAGCGATTCGTGCCGTACCTAATTCTGTAAGAGAAGCATCTTATGGTCTAGGTGGAAATAAATGGCAAACAATTAGAAAAGTGGTTTTACCCGCTGCTTTACCTGGTATTTTAACGGGATTTATTTTATCACTTTCACGTGCATTAGGTGAAACAGCACCATTAATCTTAATCGGTATTCCGACTATTTTCTTAGCAGTACCATCTGGTTTATTCTCAATGTTTACTGCTTTACCAACTCAAATTTATACTTGGGCTAAAATGCCACAAGCTGAATTCCAAAACGTGGCATCAGCAGGTATTATCGTATTACTTGTTATCTTATTATTAATGAACGGTTTAGCAATTTTCTTACGTAATAAATTTTCTAGAAAATATTAAGCATTTTATTATTAAAGTTATTTGGGATAGAGAGAAAGGTTTCTGCTTTCTCTCTTAAAATAAAAGGAGTTTTATATATGGCAAAAATCAATGTAGATGAAAAGAAAAAGAACGTTGAACAACATACAAATGATGTTGTTGATCAACGCTCAAATCACACTCATCCAACAAACGACACACAACAACATAACGACAATCAGTCGCAAAAGACAACAATTGTAACAACTAATAATGAAAATAAAAAAGATATTAAACCTGACAGTGAAAGAAAGGTAGTTTATTCAACTCAAAATTTAGATTTATGGTATGGTGAAAATCATGCTTTACAAAACATCAATTTAGATATCTTAGAAAATAATGTCACTGCTATTATCGGACCTTCTGGCTGTGGTAAATCAACGTATATTAAAACATTAAATCGTATGGTTGAATTAGTACCATCAGTTAAAACTGCGGGTAAAATTTTATACAGAGGACAAAATATTTTTGATAGCAACTATTCAAAAGAAAAACTAAGAACGAATGTAGGAATGGTATTCCAACAACCAAATCCGTTTCCTAAATCAATTTATGATAATATTACTTATGGTCCAAAAATCCATGGTATTAAAGATAAAAAATTACTTGATGAAATTGTTGAAAAGTCATTACGTGGTGCTGCAATTTGGGATGAATTAAAAGACAGATTACATACAAATGCGTATGGATTATCAGGGGGACAACAACAACGTGTCTGTATTGCTAGATGTTTAGCAATTGAACCAGATGTTATTTTAATGGATGAACCTACGTCTGCATTAGATCCTATCTCTACTTTAAGAGTTGAAGAACTGGTTCAAGAATTAAAAGAAAATTATTCTATCATTATGGTTACACACAACATGCAACAAGCTGCACGTGTTTCTGATAAAACAGCATTCTTCCTTAATGGTTATGTAAATGAATATGACGATACTGATAAAATCTTCTCTAATCCTTCAGACAAACAAACAGAAGATTATATTTCTGGTCGTTTCGGTTAATGCTTAATGAAAATTATTAGACAAAAATATGAAGGCCAATTGGGCGATTTAATTAAAGAACTTCGTCGTCTTGGTCTTCGTGTTTATTCAAATGTTAACAATGCTATTGAATCATTGAGTGAAGATGATAGAAACTTTGCTAGACACGTCATTGAAAAAGATAAAGAAATTAACAAATTTGATTATGACATTAACGAACAAGTAATCATGTTAATCACGAAACAACAACCAATTGCTACTGATTTAAGAATGATGATGGCAGCTTTAAAAATTTCTACTGATTTTGAAAGAATGGGGGATAATGCTGCAAATATCGCTCATATTCGACTAAGAGTAAAAATTACAGATCATTATGTCTTAACACGTTTAAAAACAATGGGTAAACTTGCATTATTAATGTTAGAAGACTTAAATACTGCTGTTAAAAATGAAGATTTAACATTGATTAAAGAAATTATCGAACGTGATAAAGATATTGACGATTTATACGTGAATATTGTTAACACAACTTATCTAATTGATAATGACCCGTTTGTAGCTGGACAAGCTCATTTAGCTGCACGTAACTTAGAAAGAGTAGGGGATCATGTAAGAAATATAGCAGAAAGTGTTTATTATTACTTTACTGGTGAACATTTTGATAAATATGATCGTTAAACTACTTTATAGTTGATAGTTTTATTCAAACTAAAAAAATCAAAGTAAAGG
>NZ_JANJPM010000032.1:0-28039 GCF_026222585.1 Staphylococcus sp. SUC_1.2
TTAGCACGTAGAGATGCATTTTTTTAGATAACGGTGAAACCTTTTCTGAACCATACGCATAGCGTATGGTTTTCTTTATACAATAAAAGCACAGGGATGATGTTTATTAAATATCATCCCTGTGCTTTATTCATTTATAATTTATACAAAATCTTATTAATAAATATCTATTTCAATATTAAACTGCAACACTTAATTTTGGTACAAATGTTTCATAATGAATATGACTTTGATCAACATCTAATGCTTTTAATACTTCAATAACTGATTGTATGAATTTAGCACCACCACAAACATAAATCTCTGTATTTTCACTTATATATTTTTCTAAGTATTCTTTAGTTAAATAGCCATTTTTTTCGCGATCATAAAGTTCATATTTTGCTTTGTCTGATTTTTGACTAATATTTTCTAAATATGAAGTGAATGGTGTATCGTTGACATCTCCAGTTACTTGAATAAATTGAGCATTGCTATCTTTAACAATCACTTCATTAAACATTGAAACTAATGGCGTAACACCGATACCCGCACCAATAAATAATTGAGGGTTTTCAGGATTTGCAACCGCAAATGGACCTACAGGTGCTGATAAATTAATTTTGTCTCCTTCGTTTAATTCATCATGCAATATAGTTGAAACTTCACCTTCATGGTCAGTTGTCACATCACGTTTAACAGCAAATGTTAAGCGCTCTTTTTCTCCAGATACAATTGAATAATGTCGTTTTGCACGATAAGGTATTTTTTCACTACTTACATCCACAGTGATGTATTCACCAGGTGTAAATTGACTTAAATCATAGTCAGTAGATTTAACTGTGAAAGCTTTGATATCTGAAGATAATTGTTCGATTTTTTCGATTTCAAAAGGTTGGAAACCTTCCCAAAGCATACTAGCATAGATATCTTTTTCAACTTGAATAAACACATCTGCGATTTCTTGATAAGCTTTCTTCCAAGTTTGGATAATTGGATGATCATCTTCTAGTCCTACTACTGCCTTAATTGCTTCTATTAAATTTTCTCCAACAATGTCATAACCTGCTGGCGGAACTTCTAATGCACAATGTTTATAAGCGATTTCTTTAACTACAGGCATGATGTTGCCTAAATTATCAATATTAACAGCTGCTGCTAAAACACTTTGTGCTAATGCAGTTGATTGAAATCCTTTTTGTTGGTTCGTTTGGTTAAACATATTTTTTAATTCTGGATGTTGATTAAACATTCTATTGTAAAAATATGATGTTATTTCAGTGCCTTTCTCTTGTAATACAGGTACCGTTTCTTTGATAATGCCTTTTTCTTTTTCATTTAACATGAAAGTCACTCCCATTTAGTTAAATATTTCAAACCTTTTCCAAGTTCATTCTATTCCAATTTGCAAAATTTTTAAATCAATTGTAATTAAATTCACAAATTGTTCATTTTACATAATCTTAATATATATTTTTCTTCTTATTATTTAAATTCTTAAAATAATACGATATATTAGGACTATAGTATGATGTTTATTTTCAGCATATATTGTATAGTTTAATTAAATTACTCAATGACTTTATTTTTTTAACGGAGGTTAACTTAATGAATAAACTAATCCAGTCACTTTCAGCGCTAGGCGTCTCCGCAACTCTAGTTACCCCCAACTTAAGTGCAGAAGCAACAACTAATCACTCCCCTGAGCTTAGAGGTGTGAATGATATCGTAATCGAAAAAGGCCAAAATTATAATCTACTAAATGGAATTAGTGCTTATGATAAAGAAGATGGTGATTTAACACATAAGATCACTGTAGATGGTCATGTTGATACTTCTAAAGTAGGCAAATATAAAGTGAAATATAATGTCATTGATTCAGATGGTGCAGAAGAAACTTCAACTCGATACATAGAAGTTAAATAATATGACAAATTTTTGAGATGAGATGAATAATCTCATCTTTTTTTGTGTCAAAAAACCTTGAAAACACTGAAAATGATAACGTTTCTCAACTATATGCGTATTTCACTTAAATTTGTCATTTTTCACAGAATAGACACATAATTTTAACAAATCTTACATTCCCCGTCATTCCTATTGTTTCTAGTTGTTTCCTATATATAATTATAATTTTTTTCGGATAAGTACTTGTAAATATTGCGTAATAAACTAAAATTAATGATAAGCCCTACATTTGTAGTATTAGGAGGTCAAAAAAGTGTCAAAATTTAAGTCTTTGCTTCTAATGTTCGGCACGCTAATTTTACTTAGTGGTTGTTCGAATGTTGAAGTATTTAATGCAAAAGGGCCAGTAGCAAGTAGTCAGAAGTTCTTGATTATCTATTCAATCATCTTCATGCTTGTTATTGTTGCTGTTGTACTTACCATGTTCGCTATTTTTATTTTCAAGTATAGCTACAATAAAAACAGCGAAACTGGTAAGATGCACCACAATTCTTTAATTGAAACAATTTGGTTTGTGGTACCTATCATTATCGTAATTGCTTTATCTATTCCAACAGTTAAAACTTTATACGATTATGAGAAACCACCAGAAAGTAAAGAAGATCCAATGGTTGTATACGCAGTAAGTGCTGGATACAAATGGTTCTTCGCTTATCCAGAACAAAAAGTTGAAACTGTTAATACTTTAACTATTCCTAAAAATCGTCCTGTAGTATTCAAATTACAAGCTATGGATACGATGACAAGTTTCTGGATTCCTCAATTAGGTGGTCAAAAATATGCCATGACTGGCATGACAATGAATTGGACTTTACAAGCCGATGAAACAGGTACTTTCAGAGGACGTAACTCAAACTTTAATGGTGAAGGTTTCTCTCGCCAAACGTTTAAAGTTCACTCTGTAGACCAAAGTGAATTCGATTCTTGGGTTAAAGATGCTAAGAGCAAGAAAACACTTAGCCAAGATGAGTTTGATAAACAACTCTTACCAAGTACACCTAATAAAGAATTGACATTCAGTGGTACGCATATGGCATTCGTTGACCCTGCAGCTGATCCAGAGTACATCTTCTACGCTTACAAACGTTACAACTATGTTCAAAAAGATCCTAACTTTGTAGCTGAGAAAGACTTGTACAAAGATGTTACTGATAAACCACAAAAACCAGCTCGTAAGGTTCAAATCACTAACGCTAACTATAAGCGTCATGGTATGAAACCTATGATTCTTGGTAACAATGATCCTTATGATAATGAATTCAAGAAAGAAGAAGATCATAACTCTAAGGAAATGGAAAAAATCAGTAAAAGTGCAAAAGACGAAAATGCGTCTAAATTTGGTAGCAAAGCAGACAATGATCATGGAGGTGGACATTAATGAATTTTCCATGGGATCAATTGCTCGTTAAAGGTAACTGGATGATTACAATGGCACAAATTGGTGCGCCATTCCTAGTTATTGGTTTAATCGCAGTAATTACTTACTTCAAGTTATGGAAATATCTTTACAAAGAATGGTTCACATCCGTAGACCATAAAAAAATCGGTTTAATGTACTTAATTTGTGCCGTACTTATGTTCGTTCGTGGTGGTATTGATGCATTACTATTACGTACTCAATTAACAATTCCAGATAATACTTTCTTGGAATCAAATCACTATAACGAAATATTCAGTACGCACGGCGTTATCATGATTATCTTTATGGCTATGCCATTCGTATTTGGTTTATGGAACGTAGTCGTTCCACTACAAATTGGGGCTCGTGATGTGGCGTTCCCAGTTATGAATAACATTAGTTTCTGGTTATTCTTCGTTGGTATGATTTTATTCAACCTTTCATTCATTATTGGTGGTTCACCAGCAGCTGGTTGGACAAACTATGCACCATTAGCTGGTGAATTTAGTCCAGGCCCAGGTGTTAACTATTACCTAGTCGCAATTCAGATTTCAGGTATTGGTACTTTAATGACTGGTATTAACTTCTTCGTAACAATACTTAGATGTAAAACACCAACAATGAAATTCATGCAAATGCCAATGTTTACTGTAACAACATTTATTACGACTTTAATCGTAATTCTTGCGTTCCCAGTATTCACAGTTGTACTTGCATTAATGACTTTTGACCGTGTATTTGGAACTGCATTCTTTACAGTTGCCGATGGCGGTATGCCAATGTTATGGGCAAACTTCTTCTGGGTATGGGGGCACCCTGAGGTTTATATCGTTATCTTGCCTGCATTTGGTATTTATTCAGAAATTATTCCAACATTTGCTCGTAAACGTTTATTCGGACACCAAAGTATGGTGTGGGCAACTGCTGGTATCGCATTCTTAAGTTTCTTAGTTTGGGTTCACCATTTCTTCACAATGGGTAATGGTGCTTTAATCAACTCATTCTTCTCAATCTCAACAATGTTAATCGGTGTACCAACCGGAGTTAAATTATTTAACTGGTTATTAACATTATATAAAGGACGTATTACGTTCGAGTCACCTATGCTATTCTCATTAGCCTTCATCCCTAACTTCTTATTAGGTGGGGTTACAGGTGTAATGTTAGCGATGGCATCAGCTGACTATCAATACCATAATACTTATTTCTTAGTAGCTCACTTCCACTATACATTGGTTACTGGTGTTGTATTTGCCTGCCTAGCTGGTTTAATCTTCTGGTATCCTAAGATGATGGGTTACAAATTAAACGAAAAATTAAACGCATGGTGCTTCTGGTTATTCATGATTGGATTTAACGTATGTTTCTTACCACAATTCATTCTTGGATTAGACGGAATGCCTCGTCGTTTATACACTTATATGCCTTCTGATGGTTGGTGGTTATTAAACGTAATCTCTACTATTGGTGCATTATTAATGGCTGTTGGTTTCCTATTCTTAGTAGTAAGCATTGTATACAGTCATATCAAAGCTCCACGTGAAGCTACTGGAGATAACTGGGATGGTCTTGGACGTACTTTAGAGTGGTCTACTGCTTCTGCAATTCCACCTAAATACAACTTTGCTATCACTCCAGATTGGAATGACTATGATACATTTGTTGATATGAAAGAACATGGTCGTCATTATTTAGATAACCATAATTATAAAGACATTCATATGCCAAACAATACACACACAGGTGTAATTATGGGTATATTCATGTTATTAGGTGGTTTCTTCTTAATCTTCGAAACTGTAATCCCTGCTGCAATCTGCTTAGTAGGTATTCTTGGTTCATTAGTTTACCAAAGTTTCGTACAAGATCATGGTTATCATATCCCTGCTTCTGAAGTTGCTGAAAATGAAGCTCGCTTAAGAGAAGCTCGTATTAAAGAAAGGGAGGCTGTAGGTCATGAGTCATGATACAAATACTGTTGATTCACGTACGCACGAAGGTCAATTAAATAAACTTGGCTTCTGGATTTTCCTTACAGCCGAATTCTCATTATTCGGTACCTTGTTCGCAACGTTATTAACGTTGCAACATGGTGGCGATTATGCTGGCAAAATGACAACAGAATTATTCGAGTTACCGCTTGTATTAATTATGACGTTTGCCTTATTAATTAGTTCTTACACATGTGGTATTTCAATTTATTACATGCGTAAAGAAAAACAAAACTTAATGATGTTCTGGATGATTCTTACTGTCCTTTTAGGTCTAGTGTTCGTTGGATTCGAAATTTACGAATTTGCTCACTATGTTTCTGAAGGCGTAACACCACAAATTGGATCTTATTGGTCTAGTTTCTTCATCCTATTAGGTACACACGGTGCTCACGTATCATTAGGTATTGGTTGGATCATTTGTTTATTAATTCAAGTGGCTACACGTGGTCTTAATAAATATAATGCTCCTAAATTATTCATTGTAAGTTTATACTGGCACTTCTTAGATGTTGTTTGGATCTTCATCTTCACTGCCGTATATATGATAGGGATGGTGTATAGCGGATGAATACAATCGTAAAACATACAGTCGGCTTTATTGCCTCAATCGTCTTGACGTTATTAGCAGTTTTCGTAACTCTATACACAAACATGACATTCCATGCTAAAACAACAATCATCTTTGGCTTTGCTTTTATTCAAGCTGCAGTTCAATTATTAATGTTCATGCACTTAACTGAAGGAAAAGATGGTCAAGTACAATCGTTCAAAGTTATCTTTGCGATTATCATCACATTAGTGACTGTTATTGGTACGTATTGGGTTATGCAAGGTGGACATTCTCACCACTTATAATTTAATATTTATCTCACACAAAGAACCTGTTATGAAACTCGTCAGAGTTTCAAACAGGTTCTTTCTTTATGCTTTCATATCATACCTGATTTAAGTTATCTTTAATTTAAATCATTTATTGTGAAGGAGATGCATTTGAATAATGACTTTACCTATAATCATAGATACTGATCCAGGAATTGATGATGCTGCTGCATTGAGTGTTGCCCTATTACATCCATTCTTCGATGTAAAAATGATTTCCACAGTCAATGGAAATGTCAGTATAGAAAAAACGACTTCTAATGCTCTGAAATTAAAAGCTTTCTTCAATAGTGACGTACCTGTTCACAGAGGTTCTGCAAAACCGTTAATTAATAAAGCAATAGATGCAAGCCAAGTTCATGGAGAAAGTGGTATGTATGGATACGACTTCCCATCTATATCAAATGACCAATTAGCTTCTACTAACTCAATATCTGCAATGAGGGAGATACTTTTACATTCAGACACCCCTATTACGCTTATAGCGTTAGGTCCACTTACGAATATTGCTCTATTGATAAGTACGTTTCCTGAAGTTAAAGATCATATTAGAGAAATTGTCTTAATGGGAGGAAGTTCAGGACGAGGTAATGTAACGCCACTTGCAGAGTTTAATATCTATAGTGATCCTGAATCAGCACATATTGTATTTGAGAGTGACCTTCCCATTACTATGATTGGACTTGATTTAGCACGACAATCGCTGTTAACTCATGACTATTTAGCATCATTTGAGCATTTGAGTAGAACAAGTGCAATGCTCTATCAAATCTTTCAACATTATAGAGAGAATGACTTCGCTAAAGGGTTAAAATTATATGATGTCTTCACTGTATTATATTTACTTGATCCTGAAAGCTATGAAACGATACTAGCTAGTGTACGAATTGAATTACATGGGACATTGACCAAGGGAGCTACAGTTGTTGATTACGACTCCCACTATCCAAATTGTAAAATTGTTACTTCAAGTATAAATAAGAACTACTGTTCAATATTTAAAGACACAATTAAATAATTCATTTAAATTAAAAAAGCTATAACAAAATGCATTTTTATTACATTTCGTTATAGCTCTCTTTATTTGGTTTCATAAATATTTTGACCGAGTAATTGATAATAAATATGAGAAATAATTGACTCATTTGACACTTTAGAATAATCAACTTTATTCGTAGCCAGTACAATAATATAATCTTCATTAAAATATACCGTGAATATTTGACCGAAAAACACACCATTAATTCGATTGACTTGAGGAGTCGAATAGAATCCATATCTATAAGATTCTGGATATTTAGTGCTTCCAATTTCTTGGAGTAAAGATGTTGTAACTGCTTGATTGAAAATATTATTTTGCTGTAAATCATTAACTAATCTAGCCATATCATGTGTAGACATAAATAAATTTCCTGCACCATAATATTGATCTAATGTATTAGGTTTCATCGTTTTTAGTTTCTCATTTTTCACTTTATATCCAGTAGCCATATTCTTTTTATAAGGCTTTTCATTAAAGAAAGCACTATGCTCTAAATGATAGGGTTCTGCTAAGAATTTATAATAATTTTCCACATAAGAATGATGCGTTACTGCTTCTATAACTTGCGCAAGAACTAGATAGTTAGCATCGTTATATAAATGCTTATGATAATATTTACTATTAATCCCTCTTCTTTGAATATCATGAACTGCCCCATCTAAACTCTTTGTATTAGGATTAGCACTAAATTTATATAAACCACTTCTATGTAACATTAAATCTTTCAAGGTAATAGTTTTATTTGTCTTAAACCAAGGCAAATACTTAGTAACAGGGTCATTAATATTAATTTTGTTTGATAATTCTAAGTGCTTGAGTATTAAGCCAGTAGTGAATTTTTGAGCTGATCCAATTAAATACATCGTATTTGCATTGCTTTTTTTCTTACTGCTAATATTTTGATAACCATAACCTTTATCAAGCATTAATTTTCCATCTTTTAAAACTGTAATTGATCCATTGAAATGGACATTTTTTAAATACGTATTAATTTGTTCAATATTATCATCTTTTGCTTGAACCGTTTTGAGCTTATCGACTGTTTTGTGGTTTTTATCACGATGTTCTATATAAGCCTTATTATCATTAACATTGTTATATTCACTGTCCTTGATACTATAGTTAGTAACTTTAATGACGAATAATATAATGAGAAGTATTAAAACAATTAATACTAAAATAAAAGCTATAATTTTTAATTTGTTATTTTTCATGGGGTCCCTCTTACGTCTAATTATAGAAGTATATCTAAATTAAAACCTATTCTATCTAAATCATTTTTTATTCGTTTAATATTTTATATTATATAACACAACACCATTGAATTCATCTCTTTAATCATACACCTATAATTTTTTATTACATCGTACTTTAGTATGATAAAGTATTATCTAATATTGCTTTATCATCTTTTGTAAATTCTATTTTAATAATGTAAATTTTGTATTAAACTTAAAGTTGTAATTCTCTCCAAAAAGTAATACAATTTAAGGCTATGAGAGTATACATTATATATAATTGCACCATCCTTACAACTTTGAATACAAGCAAAAAATAAAAAATATAAATTTATTTTTGATTTTATACTTCATGTTAAATAAAAATATAACGATTTTTATTTTTCAAATCATAAAATCTCTTATAAAAGATAATATGTATAGGAGCAAATGCTATGAACCGATTTTTAAAATATTTTATGATGCTACTTACATTAGTACTAATCGTTGTTCCTGTAATTTTTATCATCAATTTGTATAAAACTTCTGAAAGTGCAATGCAAGCCTCATACGATAAATCTGATTCGAAGCGTCAATCAAACATACGTGAAGGAAAAGTAAATCCTTCTAAAGATGCTGTTTCAATCTTATTTTTAGGAATTGATGATAATGAAGGTCGTCGTAAAAATGGCCAAACTACAGAACATTCAAGAACGGATTCTATGATTCTTTCTACCTTCAGTCCTGAAAAGCGTCAAATACGATTACTTAGTATCCCACGTGATACGATTAGTTATATACCAAAAGTTGGTTATTACGATAAGATAACTCACGCACATGCTTACGGAGGACCTGTAGCAGCTATGGATTCTGTCGAGGCGACATTAAACGTTCCTGTTGATTACTATGTTCGAGTAAATATGGATGCCTTCGTTGAGGCTGTTGATGAACTTGGCGGTATTTATTATGACGTCCCTTACGACTTAAATGAGCCTAATACAGACGATAGCGGTAGAATTAAAATTAAAAAAGGCTATCAAAAACTTAATGGTGATGAAGCGCTAGCCGTTGCAAGAACACGACATCATGATTCTGATTTAAAACGTGGCGAAAGACAAATGGATTTAATTAAATTATTATTCCAAAAAGCTAAGAGCCTTGATTCATATGACAAATTAGATGATTTAGTACAAATAGTTGGGAAAAATGCGAAACATAATTTAACTTCTTCTGAAATCAAATCTCTAGCATCTATGTACTTATCTGACGACATTGAATTTAAAAAATCTCAACTTAAAGGTAAAGATGATTACTTACAAAATATTTACTATTATAATCCGAGCGTAAGTAGTATTATGAAATATTCAAATATATTGCGTTCTGATTTAGGACTATCTAAAATAACAGATAAGGATGAATTCTTAGATCAACGCGTTATTAAACATTACGGTACACTTATACCACTTACACCTCTTGATCAGTCTTTATTGAAAAATAATCAAAAAGATTCATCTTCTTCTGATGATAACAACGATGATTCAACAAATTCAGATAACAATAATAATATACAATCATCTGAAGAAAATAGTTCAAACTCAAATGAAGGTATTGACCAAAGTAGTCAAGGTAGTACTCAAAGTGATAACTACAATCAGACAAATAGTTCTAATTCATTCAATAACAATCAAGATCAAATGAATCAAATTTACTAATTGAGAGGAGCACAAACTATGTCACGTAAAACATATGAAAAAGCTGCTAACATTAATGGTATGTTTAATGTTTTAGAGCAACAAATTATTCATAGCAAAGACATGGCATTATTTAGAAGTGAATTCTTTTACGTTAATCATGAACATCGTGAAAATTATGAAGCATTATTAGTCTACTATGGTGAAAATTCTGTTAATCCAATTGTAAATGGTGCTTGCTACATTCTTGCTTTGCCAGAAATCTTCAATAAAGTAGATGTTTTTGAATCAGATTTACCGTTCTCATGGGTTTATGATGAAAATGGTATTACTGAGACAATGCAAAGTATTAGCGTTCCTCTTCAATATCTTATTGCGGCAGCATTAGAAGTTACTGATGTAACATTATTTAAACCTTCAGGCTTTACAATGGGAATGAATAATTGGAATATTGCTCAAATGAGAATATTTTGGCAGTACAGTGCGATTGTTCGCCAAGAAGCCTTATAATCAAATAATTTCCACTCCTTTTTACAAATTTGTTGTAAAAAGGAGTTTTTTTATATCTTTAAATCATATAGAATAACTTTATACTTTTATAAATTTAATTTTTGCAACTTTTAATAATTACATATATGGGGGGGTAAGATGTTTGAAATAGTAAAAAACAAAGATATGTTATCAGAATGCTTTTATATTAGAAGAGAAGTATTTGTGAAAGAACAAGGTGTTCCCTTGGAAAATGAATTAGATTCATTTGAGGAAGAATCTATACATATTATTGGCTACGACAAAAATCATGTACCTTTTGCATGTGCGAGATTTAGACCTTATAACAACGCAGCAAAAGTAGAAAGAGTTGCTATTTTAAAACCTTACAGAAAAGATGGATATGGCAAAACAATGATGCACGCTATTGAACGTTTTGCAAAAGATAAAGGATACAATCAATTAGTTTTAAATGCTCAAGTACAAGCTCAAGGCTTTTATGAGAAACTAGGTTATATTCAAACTGGCCCAGTTTTTATTGAGGAAAATATCGATCATATAAAAATGTATAAGAATATTTAAACTATTTATATTCTAAATTCATAGAGTGCATGTAATTAATTAAATAAACTATCTCATTTTTTTAATAGTAGCTTAAACTAATGTATTTTAAATTATCATTGCTTAGCAATATCGTCCTTAGTAAAACCATAATTTGTTCACTATTTGTAAGAAAGTATTAAAGTTAGTTTACAAATAAGTTAAATCAAATCATAGTCAAAATTTTAATACTATAATAGCATTGTAATAATAAAAATAATGAGGAGTAACAATATGAAAAAAAAGTTTAATTTAAAATTTCCTTCGATGATTGCGATCACATTATTTGGTGCTGCATTTACTTCACAACATGCACATGCAGCTGAAGCGAATCAAAATTCGAATAATACAAATAATGTTATTGATGATCAACAAAATATAGAAAATGCTGAGCAAGCTAAAAAAGAAGTAACTAATTCAGCTCAAAATGTATCAGGGGTACAAACGTATCAAAACCCTTCTGATGTTAAAGCATCTGTTGCTACAGTAAGCAAAACGTATGATGCTAAATTAGATAATTTAGCGACAACACAACAGACTTCACAAGATCAACAAAGTACGCAAAATCAAAGTACTGCTAACACAAGCGCTACTAATTCAAATAGTGAGCTAGCTAAGGTTCAAGATAACGAGCAAGAAGTTTCAACTTCAAATAAATCTGATCAAACAACTAATATTAATAACACACATAGTAATACTGATGCTAATAAGCAAACATTGCAAGCTTCTAAAAACGCTTTATCATCATCTCAAGTTCAGTCAAATGATGATACGTCTGCTAATAGTAATCAAAACACTACACAATATGTTAATAATCAAATTGATGAAAGTAGCTCTAACTCACAACAAGAGAATAGTCTAACTTCATCAAATAAGAATCAATTGAATTCATCATCTGTTACTCCATCACAATCTAATCAAGTGGCTCAGTCTAACAACCAAATAGAGTCTAAGCAAAGCAGTGATAAGAAAGTAAGTACTTATAGTAATAATGATAATAATGCAACTCAAGTAAACGTAGATCAAGCTAAAACATCACAAGAAGCTAATACTAAGAATGCATCAGCATCAAAAACAACTCAAACATCTACAAGTAACAGTACACAATCAGGTTATTCTGGATTTAGATCTGTTGGTGGCAAAGGTGGTCCTGCTACTTCAGTAAAAACAGTTAAACGTTATGCAGCTAAAGCAACTACATCATCTTTACCGAAATATAAACCACAAGTAAGTTCATCAATCAACAATTATATTCGTTCGAATAACTTACAAGCACCTAAAATCGAAGAAAACTATTCATCTTATTTCCCTAAATATGGATATCGTAATGGTGTTGGCAAACCTGAAGGTATTGTAGTTCATGATACAGCTAATGATAACTCAACAATCGATGGCGAAATTAATTACATGAAAAACAATTACAATTCAGCTTTCGTTCATGCATTTGTAGACGGTAACCGTATTATAGAAACTGCCCCTACTGACTACTTATCATGGGGTGCGGGTCCAAATGCTAATGGTCGTTTTATAAATGTTGAAATTGTTCATACACATGACTATGCTTCATTCGCTAAATCAATGAATAACTATGCAGATTATGCTGCAACACAATTACAATATTACGGATTAACACCTAATAGTGCTGAAAATGATGGTCAAGGTACAGTTTGGACTCACTATGCAATTAGTCGATTCCTAGGTGGTACTGACCATTCTGACCCACACGCTTACCTACAAAGCCATAATTATACTTATAATGAATTATACGATTTAATTAATGAAAAATATTTAATTAAAACAGGCCAAGTAGCACCTTGGGGTACTACTTCAAGCAGTAGTAGTTCATCGAATACCAATAAAGGTGGTTCTAGTAATAGTGGTTCCACTACTACATCACCTAAATTAACTGTTAAGTCTAATAGTGGCTTAGCTCAAATTAAAACTGATAATAGTGGTGTTTACACAACAGTTTATGATGATAAAGGTAAAGCTACTAACCAAGTTCATAACACTTTATCTGTAACTAAATCTGCCACACTTGGTAAAGATAAGTATTATCTAGTATCTGACTACAATAGTGGTAAAGTTTACGGTTGGGTTAAGCAAGGAGAAACCGTTTATAATACAGTAAAATCTCCTGTAAAAGTAAACCAATCATATAATATAAAATCAGGTGCTACTCTATATACAGTGCCATGGGGTAACTATAATCAAGTAGCTGGAACTGTTTCAAAATCTAATACAGCACCATTTAAAGCAACAAAGTCTCAACAAGTTGGCAAAGCCACTTATTTATATGGGTCTTTAAATGGTAAAAATGGATGGGTTAGCCAAGCATTTCTATCTAATATAACTAAACCATCTTCTGGAAGTAAAACACCTACTGTAGATAATACTTTAAAAGTATCGAATCTTAAGAATACATTAGGTCAAGTTTCTACTAAGAATAAAGGAACGTATACAACCGTTTATGATAAAAATGTGAAAGCTAACGCAACTATTGGTGGAAAAACGTACAACATTACTAAGAAAGCTACGTTGAACAATAAAGATTATTACTTAATTTCTGATTATAACGGTAATACTTCACGTGGTTGGGTACCTGCTTCAGAAATTTCTGTTAAAACTACAACACCTAACAAAACTAATGCCACTTATTACGATATTAATGGAAATGCAAATATTTACGACACACCTTGGGGAACAGCTAAACAAGTTAAAGCTACAGTACCTTCAAGTGGTAAACAGTTAAAATCAATTGATAACCTTAAAGTTGGTAACGAAACTTACTTACACGGTGTAATCAACAATATTTGGGGTTGGATTAAATCAACTGATGTTAAACAAACACCTAAAGTAAATGCTAAATTTGCTGTAAACACTAAAGCTACTAAGCCATCTACTACATCAACTCAAACTGTGTCTAAAGTAGCTCAAGTTAATGCGAACAACAGTGGTGCACGTGCAACTGTTTATGATAAAACAGGTAAAAATGCAACTAAGTATGCTAATCGTACTTTCAACGTTTCTAAAGAAAAAACAATTGATGGTAATACTTATGTGTTACTTCAAAATACTACGACAAATACACCTTTAGGTTGGTTCAATGTTAAAGACTTGAAAGTTCAAAACTCTAGTTCTGAACAAAAAACATCAGGTACTTATAAAATTAACAACAAAAATAATGGTCTATACTCAATTGCATGGGGTACAAACCAACAACGTTTAGATAATAAAGATTTAGCTAATAAATCATTTAAAGTATCTAAATCAGTTGTTATTGGAAACACAACTTATCTATACGGTACAGTTAACGGTAAAACTGGTTGGATCGCTAAGAATGATTTAACTTCATCAAATATTTCATCAGATAATGGTGAAAAATATCAATATGAATTTATTATCAACACAACTAATGGTTATTACTATGATGACCCTAGTTCAGCTAAAGCAACTTCATTAAAAGCTTTTAATGAACAAATTTTCCAAGTTACAAATCGTAAAGTCGTTAATGGTAAAACTTGGTATTATGGTAAATTAAGTAATGGCAAATATGTATGGATTAAAGATACTGATTTGAAAAAAGAATTAGTTAAATATTCAAAATCATATAGAACATTAAATCAAGTTGTATCACTTCAACAAAATGCGTACGGGGCTCCACCACAAGTTCAAAGAAATGGTTATGGTTGGTCAAACGCAACTTATAGTGAAATTAAAAATGCTATGAATACAGAAAAATTAGCTAAAGATGATACGCTTAAATACCAATTCTTACGCTTAGATCGCCCGCAAAATCTTTCTGTAGCAAGTTTAAATCAATTACTTAAAGGTAAAGGTGTTCTTGAAAATCAAGGTCAAGCATTCAGTCAAGCTGCTGCTACTTCAGGTATCAATGAAATTTACTTAATTGCACATGCATTAATTGAAACTGGTAATGGTCAATCTCAATTAGCTAAAGGTGCAAACATCGTAAATAATTATGTTACAACTAAAAGTGCTACAAAATATCATAATGTATTTGGTATAGCTGCTTTTGACGCTAATCCACTATACAATGGTATTAATTATGCTAAGCAAGCTGGTTGGAATTCAGTATCTAAAGCGATTATTGGTGGTGCTAAATTTATAGGTAAAGACTATATTAAAGCAGGCCAAAACACGCTATATAAAATGCGTTGGAATCCAGACCACCCTGCTACACACCAATATGCAACTGATATTAATTGGGCTAATGCTAACGCTCAATATTTAAAACAACTTTATAATGAAATTAAAGCTGTTGGTAAATATTTTGATATCTCAAGCTATAGTAAATAAATAACTATATTCACTAATAAATTGAATGAGACATAAAATTCTCATTTGAATTACCAAGATTCTAGGACATTAAGTTCTTGGACAAATTAAAAAGACAATTTCTATTGATAATCTATAGAAATTGTCTTTTTATAATTATTTTAATTATATATGTTGCTAGTTCGTACAATTTTAAATATTGAATTAAAAGTTATATTCTTTATGCCCATTTTACTATACTAAAAAAGCCCTATCGCTATAATGATCATTTGGATAAATTCATTAAGACAATAGGACTCATTTATTTAAATATATATATGACGACTATTTAGCTTATCTAATAGTTGATTTAAACTTTGAATTTCTTCCTTACTTAGACACTGACAACGTGCTTCTATTAACTCACATCTTGCCGTATTGATTTGTTGAATCAAATTACGAGCTTCTTCTGTTAGGTATAAGTCTTTGCAACGTAAATCTTCATGGGATTGTAGACTAGTTATATATCCTTTTTGCACTAATTTCTTAATCCATCTAGATACAATGGATTGTTCTCTACTAATCTTCATCGTTAAATCATATTGCGACAATCGATCATAACTATATAAAATTCTCAATAGTTCTAATTGATCATTTGTAATATCTGTACGTTGTCCAAAACGTCTATTAACCAAATTAAGGTCATTATTAGTTAGTGTAATAAGTTTTTCTAGTTGATTATACATTGTTGTTCTACTCCACTTTTGTAATTGATAATACTATTATACTATGATTTTTTTATATGTCATGTACTTTCAATATTTTGTCACAATACAATTCTAAATAATTCAATTTTAATTTCATTAAGTTTTAAAGCAACTCGCTAAATATATATTTAAACTATGAATCATTGATTAAATCCATTGCTATTGTTATTTATAATTAGGATTGTCCTTGTTAAGGTAATAATTACCGGCATTTAAATAACTTGCAAATGCAGACCAAAGTACGTATGGAATCTGTAATAATCCAGCCACTCGATGTATTTTAAACATTGATACTGCATTAGTAACTACTGAGATAAACAACATGATACTCTCAATGAATGCAATACCTCTTACTTTCTTTTTAAAATAAAGTATCGACCATAAATAGTTTAAAGTTAACTGCGTATAATGTGTCACTTTAATTCGAGTTGTCTTTGTTTTATTTTTAGTAGTGATTAAATAAGAAACGCCCATTAATAAATATAATATTGGCCAGACAATCGGAAATGCTTTTGTAGGTGGAGAAAATGGTGGTTTTCTAAAATTTTTGTAGTCCTGTCGTGATTCCTTTGCTATGATTCGACCGATGATACTCCCACCTACCATTGAATGTATCAGCTTAATTATGTCTTTTAATATGTTAATGTTGATCCACTCCTTTAATGTGATAACTTGCTCTTCCCTATTATGCAAATACTATTCATATTTAAATCTAATTTTCTAAAATCAAATAGAATTTACATACAAATAATAGTTATTACCCAACATTTCATCCTAAATTGTTGCATTTCAATGTTAATATATACTAAATTAAATACAGTTATTAATTAAAAAGGAGACAATCGTATGTCGATGGATACAAAAAGAGATTACTTTTTCGATAACGCGCGCGCCATCCTTATCTTTTTAGTCGTATTCGGTCATATGATTCAACCTTATACTTCTGAAAGTAAATATTTATCCGCATTATATTTGTTAATTTATAGTTTCCATATGCCATCGTTTTTATTTATCTCTGGATACTTTGCGAAACATTTAGATAAACCACATTATCTAGAGAATGTAGCTAAAAAGTTAATCGCACCTTACGCTATATTTTATGCATTCTTTTCTATCTATTATTTTGTAACTAGTAAAAGTGATGCAATTCAAATGGACCCTTTTAATCCTGTATTTGCTTTGTGGTTCTTACTTACATTATTTTGTTTCCATGTCATCCTTGTCATAGTACGTCGCTATAAAGCGTATTATGTGTTACCTGTCGCTTTGATTATTTCAATACTTGCAGGTTTTTCTGATGATATCGATGGTTATATGAGTATTTCAAGAACAATCGTATTTTTCCCGATTTTTTATGTTGGTTATTTAACAACGCGAGCGCATACTCAATTATTGAGAAATAAAAAATTAAGGCTAATTTCAATCATTGTACTTATTATATTTTTCATCGTTTACTATATACACCCAATCAATTCAGATTGGCTTTTGGGTAGTAGTCCCTATACTTCACTTGAAAATAATAATGAAGATGTGTACAGCCCATTGAAAAGACTATTGCTATACTTCGTTATCTTTGTAGCTATGTTCTCATTTCTCAATTTAATGAGTAATCATAAACGTGTTTATACTTATATAGGAAATCGCACAATGTACGTCTATTTATTACATGGTTTAGTTATAGGTATAGTTAGAGGATTGGAAATATATCCTTTTAAAGATCATATATCAGTATTCACTTACGGTTATTTAATTCTCATTTCAGTATTAATTGTATATTTACTATCGACGAACTTTGTTTGTAAATGGACGAATCCTTTAATTAATTTAAAGAAACCTTCTTCTTTTAGAGGATAATAAAAAAATTTAATACAAACGGACTTGCCAAATTATGGTGACTCAAAAATATGTTATTATAAGATTATTCTAAAAATTTTGTAGTAACATTCAAGGTTACTATAATTTGGTTTTTTGAGGTGTAAAAAATGAAATTATCTTTAAATACGAATTCCAAATTTTTAAGAGCACCAAGTATACGCCAGTTCTCCAATCGTATGAAGCACATTGATGATTGTGTAAATTTAACGATTGGTCAACCCGACTTTCCTATGCCAGATGTGGTAAAAGAGGTATACATCAATGCGATTAAAGAAGATAAAACGAGTTACTCACACAATAAGGGATTGCCGGAAACTCGACAGGCAATAAGTAATTATTTCAAAAATAAGTACAGTTTTTATTATAGTGAAGAGGAAATCATTATTACGAATGGCGCGAGTGAAGCGCTTGATACATCATTGCGAAGTATTATCGAACCTGGAGATGAGATATTAATTCCAGGACCTATTTATGCAGGCTACATTCCTTTAGTTGAAACATTAGGTGGTAAGCCTATTTATATAGATACTACAAATACAGAATTTAAAATCACTCCAGAATTAATTGCGCAACATTACACTGATAAAACAAAAGTAATTTTGCTGAATTATCCTACGAATCCAACTGGTGTGATATTAGAACGTGATGAAGTAAAAGGCATTGTAAATTATTTGAAAGAAAAAGAAATTTTTATTATTAGCGATGAAATTTATGCAGAAAATACTTTCAAAGGTAGTCATGTCTCATTTGCAGAATTTGAGGAAATTCGTGATCAATTATTACTTATTGGTGGGTTAAGTAAGTCTCACTCCGCTACCGGTATTCGTATAGGCTTCTTACTAGGTCCTGAGTACCTAATTGAAAAGTTAACATTTATGCATGCATATAATTGTATATGTGCAAATGTTCCGTCACAAATCGCATGTATTGCTGCACTTAATGAAGGATTAGATGCGCCTCAATACATGAACCGAGCTTATATAGAGCGTCGTAACTATTTAGTAAGTAAATTAAAAGAATTGGGCTTCGAATTGGATGCTCAACCAGAAGGTGCTTTTTATATATTCCCAAGTATTCGTAACTATACTTCTGATGATTTCGATTTCTGCGTCAAAGTGCTTGAAGAAGCACACGTAGCAATGGTTCCCGGATCATCATTCACCGATATGGGTAAAGGTTACATTCGTATCTCTTATGCATATGATATGGATGTCTTAAAAGAGGGTATGCGTCGATTAGAAAGATTCTTAAAAGCAAACTACAATAAATAACCTTAATTAAAAAAGGACACTTAAAATAGTGGTTAACTGTCAATCAGTTTATCACTATTTAAGTGTCCTAAAATTATACATTTTTATATTACCGTTACTGATTTATGGGAATTTAGGGAATTGATCGAAGTCTGGATCACGTTTTTCTTTAAACGCGTCACGACCCTCTTTAGCTTCATCAGTAGTGTAGTAAAGTAATGTAGCATCTCCTGCCATTTGTTGTAATCCAGCCAAGCCATCAGTATCCGCATTCATAGCAGCTTTTAAGAAACGTAAAGCAGTTGGAGAATGTTTCATAATTTCTTTACACCATTGAACTGTTTCATCTTCGATTTGATCTAATGGTACCACTGTATTAACTAAGCCCATGTCTAAAGCTTCTTGTGCATTATATTGACGACATAAGTACCAAATTTCACGTGCTTTTTTATGACCAACGATTCTTGCTAAGTAACCAGAACCATAACCAGCATCGAATGAACCTACTTTAGGACCTGTTTGTCCGAAAATAGCATTATCAGCAGCGATTGTTAGGTCACATACTACGTTTAATACGTTACCACCACCGATGGCATAACCTCTAACCATTGCGATAACTGGTTTAGGAATGACACGGATTAAACGTTGTAAATCTAATACATTTAAACGTGGGATTTGGTCTTCGCCTACATAGCCACCGTGTCCACGTTTCTTTTGGTCACCGCCAGAACAAAATGCTTTGTCACCTTCACCTGTTAAGATGATTACAGAAATATTTTGATCATCACGTGCACGACTAAATGCATCAATCATCTCAGCTACTGTTTTAGGTGTAAATGCATTTCTTACCTCAGGTCGATTAATCGTTACTTTAGCAATTCCTTCGTAGAATTCATATTTTATTTCATCATATTCTCTAAGTGTTTCCCACTGTCTAGTCATTTTGCTCCTCCTTTAAAAAAACTAATACTATTGTATCAAATTCCGCTTTATCTTCCACATGAATTGTATGACCTACATTTGAAAAAATATGGATTTGACTGTATTTCATACCCTTATTCATAGCTTGTCCAGTTTTTACAAATTTTTGGTCTAATTCACCAGTTAAAATAAAACAAGGTATTTGAATATTACCAATTTGTTCCCACAAATTAGGCATTTGACCAGTGCCATAATCACGCAATGCTTTTGCTAATTTATGTGGATCTTGGGATAATCGCATTTCTCTTATAGCCGACTTTTTATCTTTATCTAGTTCATATTGCGTATAAAATAATGGTAATTTTTCCCAATCATTAACGAATACCTCTAACCCAGCAATATCTAATACTTTCGCTCTTGCTGCATCTATTTGTTGACGCTCATGTCGATTATTTTCATCTTTGATTCCTGGAGAACTACTTTCAATTATCAATTTTGACAAAGAGCATTTACCGTACACCGCATAATACAAGGCCACTCTACCACCCATTGAATATCCGAGTAAAGTAATATCATAAGATTTGTATATATCTAATAACTCATCTAATTGTGTCGTAATGTATGGAAAGTCCCAAGTTACATCAATTGGTGATTGATCTTGTCCATGCCCTGGTAAATCGATTGTAAGAACATTAGCCTCCTGTGAAAAATATTGAACATCATCATTAAACGTACGACTATCACTAATAAAGCCATGTAAAAGTACTAATAACTGATTTGAATTGTTTTGTGATTGATAGAAGTTATAGTGTAACATTTAGAATACCACTCAATTTCTTATATAGAATTTGATGTTGTGACATATTGTCATCACGATTGGTTACCATTTCGTAAATATGTGAATTCACATGTGATAGCTTTTCTTGAGTGAAATCTGCCACAGTATTAAATCGTTTGAATGTAAAATCATAAAGTAATGCTGTATATTCAAAATTCAATCCAGTCGGCGTTCCAAACAAACGTTCAAAATATGCTTCAGCAGATGCTTTTTGTGGAAGATATGAGAATATACCGCCACCATCATTATTAAGTAAAACTATATTTAAATTAATATTATTAATTTTAGCCATTAAAAGACCATTCATGTCATGGTAGAATGCTAAATCGCCGATTATCAGCGTGATTTTCTTGTGTACAGCCATTCCAATTGCAGTTGATACAACTCCATCGATACCATTTGCACCGCGATTCGCATATACTTCAACTTCACTATTATAAAGTAGATTATCGATATCACGAACTGGCATACTGTTACTTACAAAAATAGCATCGTCTTTAGTTAATTTATCAATTAAAATTTTTACAAATGCCGCTTCATCTGTTGCATTTGTCATATGTTTATCGATTGTATTTCTAGCCTGTGATTCAAGTGTTCGCCACATGTTTATCCAGTCTTTTCGATCGACAGCTGCTTCTTCGATAAGATTTCTAAAGAAATCATTTGCAGATATTTCGTATGAAATACTCGGTGGCGTTGGAAATACATCTATCTTGTCATTATTCTGCACTAAAATTTGATATGCATTTGTGCGCTTAAGCCATTGATTTAATTTTTTTGAGATAACAGGTTTACCAACTCTTATTACGAAATCAACATCTATGTCGAGTCCTGCACGATAGTATAAATCATATGTCGTAATCACATTTGGATGATTATACTTACGTAATTGACTTAATGGATCTGCAAGTATAGGTATGTCATGCACGGTCGCATAAGTAAGTATTTGATCGATAGCTTGATGTTGCATATCACCAACTATTATTAACCCTTTTTTCTCTTTTAATATATGTCTGATGTCTTGAACATTAATATTTTTTTGATAATGCGGCAGCTTTTTAGAATAAGATGTTAGCCACTCTTGTCTTTCTAAGTTAGGTGTTAATGGCTCTCTAAATGGTAAATTAAAATGGATAGGACCTCTATGTGGACCATATAGATACTGACTTGCAATTTGCATTTGATAATAAATTGCGTCTAGCATGTAATCAGTACCATCTGCTACAGGCATATCAAATTGAAAATTAACATAATTTGCGAACATATTAACTTGATTAATTGCTTGTGGTGCCCCCACACTTCTTAATTCATGTGGACGATCACTTGTTAATACAATTAAAGGTATACGACTGATTTGGCTCTCTGCAATTGCTGGTGTATAATTTGCCGCCGCAGTCCCAGAAGTACATAAAATAGCTACAGGGCGTTCGCTACCTTTTATTAAGCCTAAAGCAAAAAACGCTGCACTACGTTCATCAGGATGTATCCATGTCTTAATATTAGGATGTGCTTCAAAAGCAATGGCCAATGGCGTTGATCTTGAGCCGGGACTAATTACAACTTCACGTACTCCATAGGCATATAACTCCGAAGCAAATGTATATACTTGTTTTGTTAGTGCTTCATTATGATTCATTCTTATCTACTACTCCTAAAGCATTCATCATCGGTGAAAATTTAACTGCAGTTTCAGCCAACTCACTATCAGGGTCAGAATCTTTTACGATACCACACCCTGCAAATAACGTGGTTTGGTTTTGTTTTATTAACATTGAGCGTATTGCTACAATAAATTCACAATCATCATTCATGTCGATATAACCAACTGGTGCACCATATAAGCCTCGTGTTCCAAATTCATTTTCTTCAATAAATTTGAGTGCTTCATTTTTAGGATAGCCACCTAAAGCTGGTGTAGGATGCATTTCATCAATTAATCCTATAAAGGAATTGTTTTTCAACTGACCTTGAATTTGAGTATATAAATGATATAGATGGTCGTTTTTTAAAATATTAGGTGAATGATTATATTCAATATTATCAACATAAGGCTTTATGTCATCTAGAATACTTTTAACTACAAAATCATGTTCATCTAAATTCTTTTTATCTTTTAGAAATGCTTGTATATTTTTTTCATCTTCGTCTATGTCGTTAGATCGCTTAATCGTACCAGCTACAGCTTTTGTAGATAGAACACCGTCTTCTACTTTTAAAAGTTGTTCTGGCGTTTGTGAAAAGAATACAGATTGATTGGATTCTAAAATGAATAAATAGCTGTTTCTTTCGCTTTGTAATGCTCGATTAAGCACATAAGGTATACTAATTGGTTTATCAAATTTAATCATACGACGTCTTGCAAGAACGATTTTTTTAGTTTCATCAAGCTGAGCAATCGCATCCCTAACGAGTTCTTTCCACTCATCAACATAGATATCTTCCATTCGTAAGATATTCCCCAATGTTTCATCATGTTCAGCTTTAGCAATTTGAGTTTCTTCAAAGTAATTCACTACTTCTTTAAACTGTTCAATATCAAATTGGGCTCTTTCAACTGTATATGTCAGATAAGTAGTTTGTCCGATATTTGATATTAAAACTTGAGGTATTACAAAATGATTAATGCCAAATTCACGCCATTCATCATCAGATTTATGGCTAGAAAATTGAAATCCTCCTATGACTTTCAAATGATGCTTTTCTATATCCGGGTGTACCAATTCAATATCTTTTTTAAATTTTTCCCACTCACGAAAGATCGATTGCTTATTATCAAAGTTATTTTTGAATCTTTGAACAGCATGATAGCCGAAAAATGAAGACGCATTATCATTTAAGCGAAAATAGAAGCGATCTCCTGCCTGAGATTCTGTTAAATTGAACAATTCATCAGGTGCAAGTTCTCTATCAATTTTCACTTCAACAGATATCCAGCTTTTGTTACTTTCATATATTGACTCAATAATGTCATCTTCCTTTATATTCGCAGCCATTCATTTCACTTCTTTCATTATCTATTTTTTCTCATTACAATATTGTATCATTTTTAACTATTTATGGTGGCATAATTGCTTAATCTTCTAGAGAAATATTTCACGTTGATTGACCTTTATTTACTATTCCTTTAAAATACATATATTAAAACAATATACAATAAGAGGTAGATCAAATTATGGCAAATCAATATCAACAATATTCTACTGTTAGAAAATATTGGCATTTGATGCGACCTCATACTTTAACTGCCGCTGTTGTACCGGTTTTAGTTGGTACTGCAACTGCAAAACTTTTTTTATTAGGTAGTCAAGATAACATCAAGTTCATGTTATTTATTGCAATGTTAATCGCTTGTTTACTTATCCAAGCTGCAACAAACATGTTTAATGAATACTATGACTTTAAAAAAGGTTTAGATGATCACACATCCGTTGGTATCGGTGGTGCTATCGTAAGAAATGGTATGAGTCCAAAACTTGTCATGAATCTAGCAATTGCTTTTTATATCGTTGCTGCATTACTTGGTATCTTTTTAGCAGCGAATAGTTCATTTTGGATCATTCCAGTAGGAATCGTTTGTATGGCAATTGGCTATTTATATACAGGTGGCCCAATGCCAATTTCTTGGACACCTTTTGGTGAACTGTTTTCTGGTTTATTCATGGGTATGATTATTATTTTATTAGCGTTCTTCATACAAACTGGCAATATCAATAGCTTTGTGGTTTGGATTAGTATTCCAATAGTAATTACAATTGGTCTAATTAACATGGCTAATAATATACGCGACAGAGTCAAAGACCAAGCGAGTGGACGTAAAACTCTACCTATTTTATTAGGTAAACGCGCTTCAATTACATTTATGGCAGTTATGTATATCATTGCATACGTTTTCGTTGTCTATACTGCATTATTTGTAGATGGTGGTTCACTATTTTATCTACTTGTATTGTTATCATTCCCTATGCCAGTTAAAGCTATTCGTCGTTTCAAAAAGAATGATATACCTGCAAGTATGATGCCAGCTATGGCTGCAACTGGAAAAACAAACACAATTTTTGGTGTATTATACGCTTTAGGTATTTATATTAGTGCTTTATTAGGTGGAATTTAATATATTATTAGACAGATTTTAAATATTCACTAGTAAGATAATACGGGGTGAGGCAATGAAACTAATTAGAGTTTCTGTCTCCTCCGTTTTATTTTTACCTATTTTGAATAAACCATATGTAAATATTGATGGTCATACAATTCTATATCCTCAGTCCATTTAAAACCTAAGCGTTCGTATAATTTCTTAGCTCTAGGATTATCATAGTCACAACTTAAGCTCCACTTTCTATCTGGGTATGTAGATATTAAATAGTTAAATAATTTAGTTGCAATACCCTGTCCTCTATATTCCGAGAATGTTGCAACAGCCTCAATGTACCATTCATCATCTTTAGATTCTTTCAAAGGTAATGGCGTACCTAGTGCTTTTATGTCTTCTTCCAACGGTAATTTATTCCATGCTGCTTCTAACTCTAATTCTTTATCACCCTTATATGCTATGATGCATCCCGCAACATGATTGTCTTGCTCATATACCCAAATGTTATTATAATTCGTTCTATAATTAATATTGACTATACTTTCTTCAATTGCATGAATAACACGTTCTTTAGTGATTTCTTGTACAATATCTAGTTCCATATCATGCCAAATGATATAACATAATTCCGCTATTTGCTTACTGTCGCTCGGACGTGCTTTTCTGATCAATTTACCGTTCTCCTCTCCATAAGTTTTTGTTAACTATATTATATAAAATTTACAAATAATAATAAATTAATTGCAGTAAATTGAAACATATTAATTGTGATTATAATCATTTTTTCAATCACCTTAGTAATATTTGATTTAATTTTTGAAATGCTTAAAATATGAGATTAAGGAGGCAACAAAGTTATGAGAGTTAATAAAACATTATATGTATTATGTTCTTTATTTCTGGGTGGTGTCGGCATTCATAAATTTTACGCAGACAAAGTGTGGCAAGGCGTGCTTCATTTAGTGTTCTTTTGGACTACTATTCCAACCATTATTTCAATTATCCATGGTATTATCATAATCTTTACAACTAAAGCTGATCAAAATGGCTATATATTTATACCAAATAACCGCCATCCAAAAATTTAATCAGTAATTTTAGAAATTATCTTTAATAATGTGTAGAACGGGTAAACTCAAATAAACATAAAAAAGGAGTAAGCTAGTATGAATATTATCAAACGCGTACTTAGAATTGTTATAACAGGATATTTAGTAAAATGGATTCGTAATAAAATTGAGGGAAAATCAAACGGTGGTCAAAAATAAAATGTAAAAAGGTCTATTCGCTAACTTTGATTTAAGTAGTGAATAGACCTTTTATAATGAGTTACAGGATCCTAATTTACTCATTGAGAAATGCCTCCAGATTTTTATATTCAGTGGTATAGTTGATAAATTCTTCCTCGTTCTTATTAATCAACGCTTCATCAATCAATTTCATTAACTGTTTCTTTCGTCCCTGACGAAGTGCCTCTTCAATGACTAGCTCAACGCCTAAATCATTAACTGTCGTTACAAAATCTTCTAGTGTCGTATTCTTGACATTCGTGTTGTGATTCATTGTAATCACTGCCTTTCTTTTTTGTATAAGGATAGTATACAAGCTTTTATTTTTTAAATCAATCGAATATTCTGACTTTTCACAAAAAATAAGTGTAATTTTATATGTAATGATTATCTTGACAACATATAAAAACTTTATATAATAAATTTATATTATTAATCGTTGAGTTTTTAGCGCTTAATAATGATATAAATTTAAGGAGGTTAAGAGATGACAAATATTTCTCAAAGCCAAAATACTGTATATATTATTCGAAAAGGAGATATGATAATCAAACCCGTCATTGATGATTATGAGCAAACAAAAGGATCAGAAATATGGAAATATGATTCCACAATAGTTTCAAGCCCATTCAAAACTCAAAAAATCGTCGAACGCTCATGTAAATTTTATGGTAATAGCTATATTAGTAAGAAATCCGAAACACAACGAATTGCCGGCATTACTAGTAAACCACCTATTTTATTGACTCCTCTCTTCCCCACTTATTTTTTCCCTACGCATTCAGACCGTTTAGAAGAAAACATGTGGATTAATATGCATTATGTACATGAAATTAAACCTCTTAAAAATCGAAAATGTAAAATTATTTTTGCAAATCATCAAACATTAACACTTAATGTTTCCTACCACAGTATTTGGCACCAATACTCTAACTGCATTTTTTATTATTACATGGTCGATAAACAATCTCGTATGAAGTCAAACAATCCAGAAATGCCAATAGATTATGAGAAAACGACTTTAAATATTTTCGAAGCACTTTCACATTATTCACTATTACAAGATAAATAGTTTTACGTTTAATTTTAAATCATACGGGACTTTTATATTAATATAGTGTAAATGTTCCGTATATTTTTTAAATATAATCCCTTGCAAATTTTAAGTTTATTGATATAATAATATTTGTGCTCATAGAGATACATTATATAAATACATATTATTCCGCAGTAGCTCAGTGGTAGAGCTATCGGCTGTTAACCGATCGGTCGTAGGTTCGAATCCTACCTGCGGAGCCATATGGAAACGTACTCAAGTTGGCTGAAGAGGCGCCCCTGCTAAGGGTGTAGGTCGCGAGAGCGGCGCGAGGGTTCGAATCCCTCCGTTTCCGTTCATTAGTAAAAATCTATAAAATTTGTTAACTCAAATCATTAAAGAACGTTGATATATAAACGTTCTTTTTATTTTTC
>NZ_JANJPM010000033.1:0-25092 GCF_026222585.1 Staphylococcus sp. SUC_1.2
TTTATTTTTTAAATATAGCAGTATGATTTAAAATATAGTCTGCTCTTTTTATATTCATAAAATGCATGATTTTTTAATATGATATATACTAAATAAGAGTTAATAATAAAGGAGAAAGTGATCATAATGAAATCTATGAAAGAAATGCAAAATGAAGTGGATGCGTACATTGGACAATTCAAAGCTGGTTATTTTTCTCCACTGGCAAATTTAGCACGTTTAACAGAAGAGGTTGGAGAACTTGCTAGAGAGATAAACCACTATCATGGTGAAAAGAAAAAGAAAGAAACTGAAGAAGATAATACAATTAAAGCTGAATTAGGAGACAATTTATTTGTTTTACTTTGTATAGCTAATTCATTAGATATTGATATGACTGAAAGTTTTAATGAAACAATGGAAAAGTTCAACACTAGAGATAAAAATCGTTTTGAACGTAAATAAATATAAACAAGAGGAGGATAGATTTTCATGAAAATAGGTATCACATGTTATCCATCTATGGGCGGTTCTGGTATTATTGCTACTGAATTAGGAATAAAAATGGCAGAGAGAGGCCATGAAGTACATTTTATAACTTCCAATATTCCTTTTAGAATACGTAAACCTTTACCTAATATTACTTTTCATCAAGTTGAAGTAAATCAATATGCCGTCTTTCAATATCCTCCATATGATATTACTTTGAGTACTAAAATTTCAGAAGTTATAAAAGAATATGATTTAGATGTATTACACATGCACTATGCAGTACCTCATGCAGTTTGTGGGATTTTAGCACGTCAAATGTCTGGAAAAGATATTAAAATAATGACCACGTTACACGGTACTGATATCACGGTGCTAGGTTACGACCACTCTCTCAAAGGCGCCATTAAATTTGGGATTGAACAAAGTGATATTGTTACGAGTGTGAGTCACTCTTTAGCACATCAAACTAAATCTATCATTGAAACCGAGAAAGAAATTGTTCCTATTTATAATTTTGTGCGTGAAAATGAATTTCCAACGCGTCATGATGAAACGCTTAAAGAAGTATATGGTATTAAACCTGATGAAAAGGTACTTATACATGTATCTAATTTTAGAAAAGTGAAACGCATAGATACTATATTAGAGACATTTGCTAAAGTTCGTAAAAACGTACCTAGTAAATTAATCTTGTTAGGAGACGGTCCCGAATTATTAGACATGAGAAAGTTAGCGCGTCACTTAGGTATCGATAGTGATGTACTATTCTTAGGCAAGCAAGACCAAGTTAGTGAATTTTACCAAATGTCTGATTTAGTACTTCTATTAAGTGAAAAAGAAAGCTTTGGATTAACTTTGCTTGAGGCAATGAAAACAGGAGTAGTGCCGATAGGTTCTAATGCTGGTGGTATTAAAGAGGTTATTAAACATGATGAGACTGGTTTCATTGTGGATATAGGAGATAGCACTAGTGCAAGTGAGTATGCGTTACAACTGCTTTCAAATAAAGAATTATATAATAAAATGCAAACTGCTATGTTAAAGGATATTGACGAACGATTTGGTTCAGAATTAATAACAGATCAATATGAACACTACTATAGAAAAATGTTAAATCAAAAAGAGGATTAGTATGGGAACAGAACTATTTAATCAAGCAAAACCCATTTTAGAAAAAATAGAACAACATGGATTTGAAGCATATTTCGTTGGTGGATCGGTGAGAGATTACTTAATGAACAGACACATTCACGACATCGATATTACTACTAGTGCTACACCAGATGAAATAGAATCAATATTTGAAAAGACTATCCCAATCGGGAGAGAGCATGGCACTATAAATGTGGTGTATCAAGGAACTAATTATGAAGTAACAACCTTCAGAGCTGAAGCAGAGTATGTTGATCATCGTAGACCTAGTGAAGTCTATTTCGTTCGTGATTTAAAAGAAGATTTACAACGTCGTGACTTTACAATTAATGCAATTGCCATGGATAAAAATTTTAATATTTATGACTATTTTGAAGGTGATGTAGCATTAAATCAACATATTATTAAAACTGTTGGTGATGCTAAAGAACGGTTTAAAGAGGATGCATTACGCATTTTAAGAGGCTTACGCTTTCAATCCCAATTGAATTTTACTATAGAAGGTGATACTTTTGAGGCGATGAAACATCAAATCGCAGATGTAGAACATTTATCTATAGAACGCATTGTCGTGGAATTAAAAAAATTAATTAAAGGCCAAAATGTAAGCCAAAGCTACTTAAACCTAATAGATTTGAATTTCTTTAATTATGTACCTTTCTTTAGAAGTCTTGATATGAAGCAAACTAAAGTTAATTCACCAATAAGCTTTGAATTATGGATAGCAATATTATTGACTGTTGAACAAACAAACACTTCACTTTCTGACTTAAAAATAAGCAACAATGAGAAAACTAAAATCAATCAATATCATAAAATAATGATAGAGATGCCTCAAGTTTCATCTAAAGAACAATTAAAATTATTCGTTTATGACTATGGTATAAATAATATCATAGATATCATTGCTATTAATTCAATACTTGAAGACAATAACATTAAAATAGCCTCTCCGTTAATATTTAATCTTCAATCAATAAAAGAAATTGATCAACATTTACCTATTAGAAGTCGTAGAGAGCTAAATATTAATGGTGGAGATATACTTAGAATTACGTCTAAAAAAAGTGGTCCTTGGCTGAAAGAAGTTCTTAGACAAATAGAAATTGATGTTTTAACAAATAAAGTTCCAAATTTAAAAGATGAATTATTGAAGTGGGTGAAAGAGAATGTCAAAATATAGTCAAGATGTTATACGTATGCTATATATGCATCAATCTGAATATATTTCGGGACAATATATTGCTGATCAGCTAAACATTTCTAGAGCAGCTGTTAAAAAAGTCATTGATCAATTAAAAAAAGATGGTTGCAAAATCGAATCAATCAATCATAAAGGCCACCAATTAAATGAACTCCCAGATAGTTGGTATAATGGAATCGTATCTTATATTTTAAAAAATTCACAACTAGCTTCGGAGATAAAAGTATTTAAAAGTGTTGAATCAACTCAGATTATTGCTAAGCAAGAATTGGTAGATAATAATAAGTCTATGATTATATTAAGTGACGAACAAACAAAAGGAAGAGGTCGATTTAATCGTAATTGGGCTTCTTCAAAAGGAAAAGGCTTATGGATGTCTCTAGTATTGCGTCCAAATGTACCTTTTTCAATGATTCCAAAATTCAACTTGTTTGTTGCTTTAGGAATTAGAGATGCAATACAATCTTTCACGAATGATAAAGTAGAAATTAAATGGCCGAACGATATATATATTGCTGATAAAAAAGTATGTGGTTTTTTAACTGAAATGATAGCAAATTACGATTCAATTGACGCTATTATTTGTGGTATTGGTATTAATTTAAACCACAGTGACAGTGATTTTTCTGATGATATTAAACAGAGAGCAACAAGCATTCGTTTACATAGTAATAATAAAATTAATCGATACTCATTTTTAAAAAAGCTCATTTCATCAATCGAAAAACGATATTCACAATTTTTAACAAAGCCTTTTACAGAAATTCGAAATGAGTATATTGAAGCCTCAAATATATGGCAACGCCAATTGCGTTTCACTGAAAACGACAAACAATTTATAGGTGAAGCAATCGATATTGATAACGATGGTTTCTTAATAGTTAGAGATGAAAATAATGACGTTAGACGCCTTATTAGTGCGGATATAGATATATAAAGCGAATGACATGAAGATAAGGAGAGTTAGTTATGGGACACACAAGTTATGCAGTTGTAGATCTAGAGACAACTGGCAATCAACTTGATTATGATGAAATTATACAAATTGGTATTACTTTTGTAAGTAACAATAAAATATCTGGGACTTATCATTCTATGATTCGTACTGATTTGGATATTCCACCATTTATCCAAGCATTGACTTCTATTGAAGATACCATGTTAGAGCAAGCCCCTTATTTTCATGAAATTGCACAAGAAATTTACAAACAATTGAAAGATCGTGTGTTCGTTGCTCATAATGTTGATTTTGACTTAAATTTTATAAAAAAGGCCTTTCAAAACTGTAATATAGATTTTAAACCTAAAAAGGTCCTGGATACGTTAGAATTATTTAAAATTGCTTATCCTACAGATAAGAGTTATCAACTTAGTGAATTAGCAGAGGCACACGACATACCCTTAGACAACGCACATAGGGCTGATGAAGACGCTACTACTACTGCATTACTAATGATTAAAGCCTTTCAAAAGTTTGAACAACTACCTATAGATACATTAAAACAACTCTATTATTTAAGTAAAAATTTAAAATATGACTTATTTAATGTCTTGTTTGAAATGGTACGTCAACATGAAAATTCACCTTTAGATAATCAATACGGTCAATTCGAACAAATAATTTATAAAAAGCAAATTGATTTAAAAGCGCCTAAAACATCATTTAATGGATCACTTAAAGATTTGTATAGTGAAGTAGTTAAATCACTTAATCTAACATATCGTCCACAACAACTATATTTATCTGAAATCATCCTAGAGCAACTCATGCACAATGATAAAGCGATGATTGAAGCTCCTTTAGGTAGTGGAAAGTCATTGGCATATCTTTTGGCAGCATTGATGTATAACATTGAAACTGGACGTCATGTCATGATTTCGACTAATACTAAACTGTTGCAAAATCAACTTTTGCTAAAAGATATTCCGAGTATCAATCAAGCACTAAACTTTAAAATTAATGCCACACTTATAAAAAGTAAATCTGAATACATTTCACTTGGCTTAATTAGTCAGATTTTAAAAGATGAAACTACCAACTATGAAGTTAATATTTTAAAAATGCAATTATTGACCTGGATTATCGAAACGGAAACTGGAGATATTCAAGATTTAAATCTTAAAGGTGGTCAGAAAATGTATTTTGACCAAAAGATTGAAACTTATGTACCAGTTAGACATGATATGCATTATTACAATTACATCAAACGAAATGCACATCATATTCAAATCGGAATCACTAATCATGCACATCTCATACACTCAGACCAAGAGAATTCAATTTATCAACTTTTCGATGATTGTATAATTGATGAGGCACATCGTTTACCTGACTATGCATTAAACCAAGTCACTAATGATCTCGATTATTCAGATTTAAAATATCAACTTGGTTTAATAGGAAAAAATGAAAATGAAAAATTATTAAAAGCGATTGATAAACTAGAACAACAACGAATTTTAGAACGTTTAGATATCGCACCGATAGATGTATTCGGTTTAAAAATGAATATATCAGAAATACATGATTTAAATGAACGTCTATTTAATCATATATTCGAAATCATTCAAAACTCTGACGTTTATGATGATGATATACATCGACACCATTATGTATTTGAATTTGATTCAACTCAGATACTTAAAGATTTGCATTTGATTGTTGATAAGATAAATAAGACATTAGAAATTTTTAATGGTATGACGCACAAAACGATTAAGACTTTACGCAAACAACTTTTATATATTAATGATACTTATCGAAATATAGAGCAGAGTTTAAAAGATAAACATACTGCGTACTTATCCATTAGGAATCTAACTCAAAAGTCAACTATTAAATTAATTGTTAAAGATTATGCAGTTCGTGATATTTTAACGACTCGCGTTTTAGATAAATTTAATTCATTAACATTTATTTCTGGAACATTGACGTTTAATCATAAGTTTGATGCCTTTAAAAATTGGTTTAAAGAAGATGTGCATTTTAACACGTATCAAGTTCCATCGACACTATCTAATCACGCGAATACGAACGTGTATATTCCTAGTGATGTTAGTTCTTATAACTTCAAAAATATCGATGATTACGTAGCATCTATAGTGGATTATATTCAAGAGTATGTAACAATCACTGATTCGAAATGTTTAGTGTTATTTACAAGCTACCGTATGATGCACATGGTACAAGAGTTATTAAATGAATTACCCACTTTTGAAGACTATGTAGTACTTACACAACAACAAAATCAAAACTATAAAATTGTTCAACAATTTAATAATTTTGATAAGACAATTTTACTTGGCACATCAACGTTTTTCGAAGGTTTTGATTATCAAGCTAAGGGTATTAAATGTGTTATGATAGCTAAACTTCCATTTATGAATAAATACAATACGAAACATTGGCTTATGGATTCTGAATTTGATTCTACCTTTAAGGACTATGTTTTACCTGACGCAGTTACTCGTTTTAGACAAGGTTTAGGTCGTTTAATTCGCAATGAAGATGATCAAGGGTTGATTGTCTCTTTTGATGATCGTCTTGTAAGCAGTAACTATAAAAACTTTTTTGCTCAAACTTTAGAAAATTATAAGCAAAAAAAGGGCGACATTAAACAATTCAGCAAACTTGTTAACAAAATCCAACATAATATTGATGCTAATAAATGATTCAAACTGTTATACATTGAGATAGCGTGTTCACATGCTAGAACTTCACAATTTATTTTGTTAAAATAAATAAGTATTGATTACAAAGAATGACAATTAGGAGATTGGTTATGAAAACAACGATTAAACAAGCTAAACAACATCTTAACCAAGAAGTGACTATTGGTGCTTGGTTAACAAATAAACGTTCAAGTGGCAAGATTGCCTTTTTACAATTACGTGATGGTAGTGGCTTTATGCAAGGTGTAGTGGTTAAATCAGAGGTTTCTGACGAAACATTCCAACTAGCTAAAGAAATTACACAAGAATCATCACTTTATGTGACTGGTGTTATAACAGAAGATAACCGTTCAGATTTAGGCTACGAAATGCAAGTGAAATCAATTGAAGTTATTCACGAAGCACATGATTATCCAATTACACCTAAAAATCACGGTACTGAATTTTTAATGGATCATAGACATTTATGGTTGCGTTCAAAAAAACAACATGCTGTTATGAAAATCAGAAATGAAATTATTAGAGCAACATACGAATTCTTTAATGAAAATGGATTCACTAAAATTGATCCTCCAATCTTAACAGCAAGTGCTCCAGAAGGAACAAGTGAATTGTTCCATACTAAGTACTTTGATGAAGATGCATTCCTTTCTCAAAGTGGTCAATTATATATGGAAGCAGCTGCAATGGCTCATGGTCGTGTATTCTCATTCGGACCAACTTTCAGAGCTGAAAAATCTAAAACTCGACGCCATTTGATTGAATTCTGGATGATTGAACCAGAAATGGCATTTACAAATCACGTGGAAAGTTTAGAAGTTCAAGAACAGTATGTATCACATGTCGTTAAATCTGTACTTAAAAATTGTCAATTAGAACTTAAAGCACTAGATCGAGATACGAGCAAACTTGAAAAGGTTTCAGCACCTTTCCCAAGAATTTCTTATGATGATGCAATTAAGTTCTTAAAAGAAGAAGGTTTCAATGATATTGAGTGGGGCGAGGATTTCGGTGCACCACATGAAACTGCTATTGCAAATCATTATGATTTACCGGTATTTATTACAAATTATCCAACTAAAATTAAACCATTCTATATGCAACCAAATCCAGAGAATGAAGAAACTGTTTTATGTGCAGATTTGATTGCACCAGAGGGTTATGGTGAAATCATTGGTGGTTCTGAACGTATTAATGATTTAGAATTATTAGAACAACGTATAGATGAACATCAATTAGACGCTGAAAGTTATAACTATTATTTAGACTTACGTCGTTATGGTAGTGTGCCACATAGCGGATTTGGATTAGGGTTAGAAAGAACTGTTGCTTGGATTTCTGGTGTGGAACACGTAAGAGAAACTGCTCCATTCCCACGATTATTAAATCGTTTATATCCATAAGTTCTAATCCCACATACCATATTAATTTACTCGTCCAGTCAGCATGTTGACTGGACGCTTTTTCAACTTTAAAGAGGAGGAATATCAATTTGAATAAAATTCAACTCAAAACACGTCCTGTCGTCGTTAGAAGAGAATTATTTGACCATTATAGTGAATTAGGACTGACAGAAAAAGATTTAATTGTTTTAATTAAATTGATTTATGCCTCTGAAACATCAAATAAACAACCATCCATCGATGAATTGAAATTAGGCTCAGATATGGAACCACGTGAAATAACTAGCATCATTCAGCATTTAATTCAAAGGGATTTATTGCAACTTCATGTGAAAAAGGACGAAGAAGGTAAATTTACGGAATATATGAATTTAGATGGTTTCTATGAAAAATTAAGCAATATTTTATCTCAAGATCATTCAAAACAACTAACAAATCAAGCTCAACAAAATTTTAAAGATCTTTTCCAATATATAGAATCCTTGTTTGCTAGACCTATTTCACCATATGAAATTGAAACACTTAATCAATGGATTGACGTAGACAAGCATGACTTTACTTTAATTAGAGCAGCGTTAGATGAAGCATATAGTCATGATAAACTTAGTTTCAAGTACGTAGATCGTATATTGTTAAATTGGAAAAAGAATAATGTCACAACTACTGAAGAATCTAAGAAAATAAGAGAACAATTTAACAAGCCATCTATGACACATACGGTTAATCATATACCAAAATTTGATTGGTTAAATGGGGAGAAGTTAGATGATAAGTAAGAAGAAAGCACTAGAAATGATAGATGTCATAGCTGATATGTTTCCAAATGCAGAATGCGAGCTCAAACATGATAATGCTTTCGAATTAACAATTGCAGTCCTTTTATCAGCTCAATGTACCGATAATTTAGTAAATAAAGTTACACGTACGCTTTTTCAAAAGTATAAAACGCCTCAAGACTATTTAAATGTGGATATCGAAGAACTGCAAAATGATATACGTTCGATTGGCTTATATCGTAACAAAGCGAAAAATATACAAAAGCTATGTCAGTCACTACTCGAACAATTCAATGGTCAAATTCCGAGTACTCATAAAGAATTAGAAAGTTTAGCTGGAGTCGGTCGTAAAACAGCAAATGTTGTTATGAGTGTAGCTTTCGATGAGCCATCATTAGCAGTTGATACGCATGTTGAACGTGTTTCTAAGCGACTAGGAATTAATAGATGGAAAGATAATGTAACACAAGTAGAGGATAGATTATGTAGTATCATTCCAAAGGAAAGATGGAGTAGAAGTCATCATCAACTTATCTTCTTTGGTCGCTACCATTGTTTAGCTAGAAAGCCTAAGTGTGACATATGTCCCTTACTAGATGATTGTAGAGAAGGGCAAAAACGTATGAAAGGACAATTAAAGGAAGCTTGATTAAATGATTAATAAACAAGAATTTGAAGAAATTGAAGAGTTACTTGATGAATACACTAAACAAAGAGCATTAAATTCACCAAACGCTAAGCCAGTAATCGATAAGTACTTTGACTTAATAATTCGATTTTTTAAAGAAATTAATGAAGTTGAAACTATTAATTTCAAATTATTAGATCAATACCCAGTAGTTCCAATGAACTTTGAAGAACGCTATCAATATATGTTAGTTAGAAAATATCACTTTATGGGTTATAGTCAAATGAAGACTTTAAAAAGTGAGTTAATCAAAATGAATGCGTCTTACCAAATTAGAAGAAAGCGACAAAGTTAATACTATAACAGTAAGTAGCCAGTAAAATGAGTTATTTAATTCATCTACTGGCTATATTTATATTCAAATAATTAATTTTGTATCAATGAATATAAAGAAAGGCAATTTCTATTTGATGTAATAGAAATTGCCTTCTTTTAATTATTTAACATTTCAAAAACACTATGAGGACTTTTTAAAATCGAAAATACTATTTAAATTAAAGATGTTTGAAAGTGTACTTCCGACAGTATTAGTACCTTGTGTTGTTGAATTATTGTTTGTAGTTCCTGAATTAGTATTGCCACTATTATTAGTGTTACTAGTATTAGAATTACTTGAGTTATTTGAACTATTTGAGCTATTTGATGAACTTGAGCCACTGCTACCATTTACTTCACGATTAGTCGTGTTGTTATCTGGATGACCACTTACTGATAAATTATCAGCACTTGAGCCGTTAACTGAATCTGGTTTCTTGAAGTCACCATCATCACTTGAAGTAATATCAGACATAACATCCTCATATAAATATTGTGGATATTCTTGTTCTGAGTGACCTAAGAATGAGTTAACGCCACCTTCTTTAATTTCACTGAAGCCCATCCAGATAGACATTGTGTATTTAGGTGTGAAACCATTAATCCAAACGTCTTTTGCAGCGTTATCAGGTAGGTTATATTGTTGGTTAATTTCAGTACCATAAGTACTTGTACCAGTTTTAGCACCCATAGTAACGCCTGATACGCCATGTCCATAGGCTGAACCATAGGCTTTGAATGTACCTGTAAGCATTTCAGCTAACATATAAGAAGTGTAGTCTTTCATAGCTTTATGACTTGTATGGTCAAACTCAATTGTGTCATCATCAGCTGTTACAACTTTTTGGATAGAATGTGCGTTATTGTAAGTACCACCGTTAGCAATTGCTGCGAAAGCAGATGCTAATTGAGTAGGTGAGAACTCAGAAGCGCCACCACCAAGTACATCAGAAGGACCGATGTCACTTTGATAATCTAATCCAACTTTTGATGCGAATTTCTTAACTGCATTATCTCCAGCTTGTGAATTAACTTGTTGCCAAGTTTTAAGCGCTGGAATGTTGAAACTTTGTCTTAACGCATCATACGCAGTTACAGTACCATGTCCATTTCCATCATAGTTACGGAATGTACCACCATCAATTGAATAGCTTGATTCGTCTTGAATTGCATGATTCGTAGCCCATTGCATGTTTTCAATAGCTGGACCATAAGCTAAGAACGGTTTCAATGATGAACCAGTTAAATGCGCATCAGTTGCAGCGTTATTGTCAACAACGTCTTTGAAGTTACGACCTCCAGAAATTGCGACTAAGCCACCAGTCTTACTATCAAGAATTGTAGAACCAACACGTTGGTCTTCATTTTTATAGTAATTACCGTTATCTATACGATCTTGTAATGTTTTTTGAACATCTTTGTCCATATTTGTGTAAATCTTAATTCCACTTTGAAGAACATCACTCAAGTTTTTATTCTTGAATTCTTTATTATTCATCAATTCAGATTTAACAAAGTTTACATATGAATCGTATTCTGAATCAGAGTTATCAGTGCCAATTTGACGTTCCTTAGCTGTACGATCTACTAAATTAGCTTTTAAGTTAATTTTTTTAGCAGCATTATACTCTTTATCAGAAATTCTGTTGTGATAATGCATTAAGTAGAGTACAGTGTTTTTACGATTTTCCGCTTGTTTAGGGTTGTCGTAAATATTATAAAGGTTAGGCACCTGTGGTAAACCTGCTAAATATGCTTCTTCCGCAAGATTTAAATCTTTCAAATCTTTATTGAAGTAATATTTAGCTGCAGCTTTAACGCCATAAACACCATCTGAATAATAAATTTTATTTAAGTACATTTGGAAGATTTCATCTTTACTGTACTCTTGTTCTAGACGGTAGGATAGGTAAGCTTCTTGTGCTTTACGTCCGATAGATTTCTCTTCACTTAAGAATGCTCGTTTAACTACTTGTTGTGTTAAAGTAGATGCACCTTGTGAACCAAATCCACCAGTCAAGTTTTTACCAATGGCACCAAATAAACGTTTATAGTCAATTGCACCGTGGTCATAGAATCGGTTATCTTCAGTTGCTAACACAGCATTTCTCATATTTTTAGGAACATCTTTTAACTCAACATGTTCTCTTCTTGCGCCGTTATCTAATTTTTTTACTAAGTCACCATTTCTGTCGTAAATTTCTGCCGGTTTAGGATCTTGTAATTTAGATTCGGTAAATGCAGGAGCTTTCCATGCATAATACGCAAATAATAAAATGCCTAATAGAACTAAAACGATAAAGGCAATTAATAAAAAGCCAATAATCTTGATAATCGTTCTTTTCACATTCTTATTCTTTTTTGCTTTGGACTTCCCATTTTTACCATTTTTAGGTTGAGAAGATCCTTTATTTTCCGTCATACGCGGTCCTCACTTTCATCTAATATCAACTTATCAACTGCATTGAGGTAATTTAATCTTGGTTGATACTGATAAGGAATATAGTAACTATTTTTTCTTATTTCTTCAACTGTTATTGATTTTTTTATTTCATTTTTATATCTATCCCAATATTTTTGAAATTTGGAAAATGGCAATAAATATACTTCATCAAGTAATTTAAATCTTATAATTAAAAATACAATTCCTTTTTGAAGAAATGCATTTTTCATATGTTCTACTTGATGATCATGAATATTATTCAAAGGAAAAGATGTTTTATTTTTAGTTTCCTTTGCTTCAAAATCAATATAATAGCCATTATATACGCCATTATAATCAGTAGTTGAAGGTGTACGAAAGTAAGCCTCATTTATAACTGCTTTACTTCGCTTGGGATAATGAACATTAACGATTTGAACAGGTGTTGGCTTTTTATGAATAACCGCTTTACCATGTTTTAAATAATAATCATTAGAAAGTTCAATATCCTTTTCAAGAGTCATACCACGGCCACCATATTCTATATTACTAGAATTCGATTTACCATTTCTTCCGACCATAGTCGTATTTCCCTTAAAAGGTTTACCATTAGGGTAATTCATTTAATTCACCACACAAGTTTGAATTCATATAATAGTGGTTATGTAAAACTTACACTAACTAATACTATTAATAATCATTTACGAAAAAATGATTATATGTTCAAACTATGATAGATAATAATAGAAATAGACAAATAAGTCTTTAATCTTATCTATGAATTTCATTATTAATCTACTTTATTTTAACGTTAATTAACTAGTAAAACAATATTTCAATGTATTTATCCTGTTTATATGGCTAGCAATTTGAATGACGGTTAGATTAAATTATGATAAATTAAATTGAATATAAGGGGGCGTCTTCATGGATACTATGTTGATAAATGATTTAATCAATGAATTACATACAATAGAAGATCGCTATAATATTGTTAAAAATTCCGAGACGAACTATGATTTTTATGAAGTAGTTTACCCTTATTCGCAAGCGATAGACACTAAGTTAGAAAATCTCATTAAATTAAAACCCCAGATTATTCAATTGAGTTATATGAATGCTAATAAGTTTGATTTACTAATTAAGTCATATAAAGAACTATCAGTAGATTGTCACTTTTATAGAACAAGCAAAAAGCTTTTTAATGAGAAGTTAAAAGCTGTTAACTACGATTTAAATTATATTTATCAAACTATTGAAGGGTGATGTTGAGCATTTGAAAACTGTGTATGTAACAGGGTATAAATCTTTTGAACTAAATATTTTCAAAGATGACGCACCTGAAGTGTATTATTTAAAAGCTTTTATCAAACATAAATTATTACAATATATTGATGAAGGGCTTGAGTGGGTACTTATTCAAGGACAACTTGGTATTGAATTATGGACTGCTGAAGTAGTTATTGATTTGCGAGTTGAGTATCCCGATTTAAAATTAGGAATTATAACGCCTTTTTATGGGCATACTTCTAAGTGGAATGAACAGAATCAAATGAAGTATAATAAAATTGCTCAAGAAGCTGATTTTATGGAAAGTGTACATCATACCGAATATGAAGGACCATTTCAATTTAAACAAACAGATCAGTTTATGTTAGATCATACAGATATGACTATACTTATTTATGATGAAGAGCAAGAAGGAAGCCCAAAATTCTTTAAAAGGATGTTAGTTGATTTTATAAATAAAACAAACTATACTTGTGATATTGTGGCATTTGATGAACTCACTGATTTTATAAATGATATGCAGTGGGAGCAAGATCAAAGTTTCGAATGAGGTGGAAAAAATGGCAGATGTTTCTTTAAAGCTTTCAGCAAAAGATATCTATGAAAAAGATTTCGAAAAAACTATGGCCCGTGGTTATCGTCGTGAGGAAGTAGATGCTTTTTTAGATGATATCATTACAGATTATCAAAAAATGGCTGATATGAATAATGAAGTTGTAAAATTGTCTGAAGAAAATAACAAATTAAAAAAAGAAGTTGAAGAATTAAGACTAAGAGTGGCAACATCAAGACCTTCTGACAATAAATCATTTTCTTCAAACAACTCAAGTTCATCAAACAATAATGTTGATATTTTGAAACGAATTTCAAACTTAGAAAAAGCTGTTTTTGGAAAGTAATTTAACTTAGCTTAATTAATGAGTGTTATCAATTGGATATTTATTGAAAAATGTTAAGTATTCAATTAGCAACAGATATTCTATAAAAATATCTGTTATAGTATAAAATATTATGATATAATCGCAAAAGTGATATTTTGGGTAATCGCTATAGAAATATAGAGGAAAGTCCATGCTCACACAGTCTGAGATGATTGTAGTGTTCGTGCTTGATGAAACAATAAATCAAGGCATTAATTTGACGGCAACGAAATAACCTAAGTCTTATGATATGGTTAAATTAGTTTGAAAGTGCCACAGTGACGTAGCTTTCATAGAAATATGAAGGGTGGAACGCGGTAAACCCCTCGAGTGAGCAATCCAAATTTGGTAGGAGCACTTGTTTAGCGGAATTCAACGTATAAACGAGACATCTTTATTCGAAATATAAAGATTTGTAGACAGATGGTTACCACCGACGTACCAGTACAACTAGTGTACGTTATGAGTACAACGGTACAGAACATGGCTTACAGAAATATCATGAACTAGTTTAGCTCTCCCATTGATTGGAGAGCTTTTTGTTTTTTACTCATACATAATAAATAAATTTTGTTAACATATAAATATATTTATAAAAAAGGAGAAAACGTAATGTTCCAATTATTAGCAGTTTGTCCAATGGGATTAGAGGCTGTTGTAGCCAAAGAAATCCAAGAACTCGGTTATGAAACACAGGTTGAAAATGGACGTATCTTTTTTGAAGGTGATGCTAAAGCTATTGTGCAATGCAATTTATGGTTACGCACAGCTGATCGTATTAAAATTGTTGTAGGTCGTTTCAACGCTTCAACATTTGATGAACTTTTTGAAAAAACAAAATCGCTACCTTGGGAAAACATTATTGATAAAGAAGGGCAATTCCCAGTTCAAGGTAGAAGTGTTAAATCAACACTGTATAGTGTACCAGACTGTCAAGCTATTACTAAAAAAGCAATTGTTGAACGTTTAAAGAAAGCTTATGATGAAAAAGGCTGGTTAAATGAAAGTGGTGCTAAATACCCTGTTGAGGTAGCTATTTTAAAAGATAATGTATTATTGACTATCGATACCTCAGGTTCAGGTTTGAACCGTCGTGGATATCGTATTGCTCAGGGGGAAGCTCCTATTAAAGAAACCTTGGCAGCGAGTCTAGTACGACTTGCCAATTGGAAGGGAGATACGCCTTTTATAGATCCTTTCTGTGGTTCAGGTACTATTGCCATAGAAGCATGTTTAATCGCTCAAAATATTGCACCAGGGTTCAATCGAGATTTTGTTTCTGAAGAATGGAATATTATGCCTCCCAATATTTATGATGATATGCGAGATGAAGCTGATCAACAAGCTAATTACGATAAAGACATTCGAGTGTTTGCATCAGATATAGATCCTGAAATGGTTGAAATTGCTAAACGTAATGCTGAAGAAGTCGGTTTGGCAGATATAATCCAATTTAGTGTTAAAGATGTGAATACATTAACAATTGATACCGATGAACCAGTAGCTTTAGTTGGAAACCCTCCATATGGTGAACGAATTGGAGATAGGGAAGAAGTCGAAGAAATGTATCGTTATATTGGTAAATTAATGAATCAACATTCACATTTATCAACTTACATCTTAACTAGTAACAAGGAATTCGAATTTTTAGTTAATCGAAAAGCTACTAAAAGAAGAAAATTATTTAACGGCTACATTGAATGTACTTATTACCAATATTGGGGTAAAAAGCCAACTACTATATAATTTTTATTAAATTTGTAAATTTTTCTTAATGTATCTAATAATATTTAATTAATTTAATCAATTCATTAGCACTCTTATTATTACTGATGTAAAGTGATAATAAGAGTGTTAAATATAGATACAAATACATAATTTTATATACATCTTAGTAAGGAGAGAAAAAATATGCAAACAGTATTAATAATAGGCGCAAATGGTAAGGTCTCTATCGAGGCTACTAAATTATTTTTAGAGGATTCTAATTTTAATGTCGATTTATTTTTAAGAAATGCGCATCGAATTCCTGATTACGCATCAAATCGAGTAACAGTTTATGAAGGTGATGCTAAAAACTCAAAAGATTTAGAGCAAGCACTTGATAAAGTTGATGTTGTATTTGCTAGTCTATCTGGATCACTAGATATCGAAGCACAAGCTATTGTAGATGCTATGTCTAAAAAAGATGTTAAACGATTAATCTTTGTAGCTGCCCCTGGTATTTACGATGAATTACCAGCTAAATTTAATGAATTTAATAAATCTCAATTTGGAGATAAATTGACAAAATATCGTAAAGCTGCAGATATTATAGAAGCATCAACATTAGATTATACAATTATTCGTCCAGCATGGCTTACATTTAAAAATGAGACAGATTACGAAGTTACATCGAAGGATACTCAATTTAGAGGAACAGAAGTTTCAAGACGCAGTATTGCAAGTTTAGCTGTACGTATAGCGAAAAACCCAGAACTATATTCTAAAGAAAACATAGGTGTTAATAAACCAAACACTGATGGAGATAAACCAGCTTGGTTCAAATAACTATTCTTTATATTTGTTTCAAACTATTGTTGTGATAAAATTTAATAAATAGGTAGCTAGTCAGAAATAATAATTAAAGTTTTTACTTTAGTAAGTATAATTTTTGTTGAGTAAACTTAAATAGTATATTTAATTTTAAATCTGCCTACCAGATTAAGAATAGCCTGTTACATTAAGTATGTCTCAGGCTGTTACTTTTTTATTTGAATGTTTGAAACAAAGGGGACTTAGCATGACTAATAATGAACAATTAGATATTTTATATAAATTAAAAAAAGAAGTTGAAAAATCAAAAAATTCAACTTTAATACATACTATTAATCAAGTAATAAAAAAGGTATATTTAAATCAATATACCGCTTCTTTTGTTGGTCACTTTTCGGCGGGGAAATCCACATTAATTAACTTATTATTAGAACAGGATATTCTTCCAAGTTCACCAGTACCTACCACAAGTAATACTGCAATCGTATCTGTTGCAGATAAACAAGAAATTATAGCTAATTTAGAAAATCAACAATATACAAAATTAAAAACATATGACGAAGTCAAAAAAATGAATCGTTTAAATGTAGATGTAGAGTCTGTTGAAATTAATTTTCCTTCTTCAAAATTCAAAAATGGTTTTACGCTTCAAGATACACCTGGCGTAGACTCAAACGTAGCTACACATCAGTCTACAACTGAACAATTCATGTATACCAGCAATATTTTGTTCTATACAGTAGATTACAATCATGTACAATCTGCATTAAATTTTCAATTTATTAAAAGAATGAATGATGTAGGTATACCAGTCATTTTTATCATTAATCAAATCGACAAACATAATGAAGATGAAATTACTTTTGAAACTTTCAAACAAAGAGTCAATAAATCAATAGAAGATTGGGACATTAAACTTACAGATATTTTCTATGTGACAAAATTTGATCATCCCGAAAATGAACTTTCACGTCTTTCTCAATATTTAGTAGAGAAAGATAATTATAGAGAACCTATTGAGAACTATGTAAATCGTACAGTTAAGTTTATTACAGAGGCTCAATTAGGATATATTCAAAATGAACTACAATACATTCTAGAACAGCTTAATATAAATGAAGATGAATTTGAACAAGCCTATGCTAAATTTCAACAAAATCAAGCCGTTAGTGAAGAAGCTCGACTCTTAAATAATCCTGATCAATTACTAAGTTTTTTAAAGCAAAAGCGAAAAGATATATTAGATAATGCATACATTATGACACATGACATGCGTGAAGATATTAGACATTATCTTGAAAGTATGAGTGATGATTTTAAAGTTGGCGGCCTTTTAAATAAAAAGAAGAAAAAGCAAGAGGAACAAGAAGCACGTTTACAGAATGTTGTTTCAAAACTTCAAGACAAAGTTAATCAACAAATTCGACAACCATTGCGAGAGGACATGTCATTTTTAACGCGTTTTATTAATAGCTCTGAGGTTAATCGTGATGTATTAAATCAACATTACGAAATAGATTCAAGTTTAATTTCCAATTTATATCAACCTCAAACGAGTATAAGTAATACTTATGTACTTACTTTTAGTGATGAAGTGCTTAAAGCAATTACTAATTATGTAGAAAAACAATCCAATCCGTTATTTAATCAAGCGATTGATCATACACAAGCTCAAGGTTTAACAGAAGAAACTAATGATGATCTACAGATATATGAGCATTATATTGAATTACAAAATTTAAAAGAATCTCTAACTACTAAAAATTATCAACATTATTATATCCATATGGATGACTCTTTAGATAAATTAATAGGTAGAACTGAAGCAAACTATATTGTAGAAAGCAATGATCAAGTTTTAGAAAAAGAAGAGAAGGCCTCTGATGAAAATTCAAATGAGCGTAATACTAAAAAGGTTAACATTCAAGAAGCATTAAACATTATTGAACCTGTACCATTATTTGATAGAACAAAAAATGATATTAAAGATACGTTAGAACGATTAGAAAATAAACTTGTCAAAATTGGTGTATTTGGTACGTTCAGTGCAGGAAAAAGTAGTTTAATTAATGCCTTATTAGGTGGGCAATACTTAGTAAGTTCACCAAATCCTACAACTGCAGCTACGACTGAATTATCTTACGGTGAGGATAGTCAAATCACACTTAAAACTGAAGAACAACTATTAAATGAACTTAATCAACTCATTGAATACCATAATGTTTCTTTCGAATCACTCGAAGCATTTGTCCAATCTGATGTACAACAATTAAAAAACAAATTAGAAAAGAACCAACTTGCTTTTGTAAGTGCAGTTCACAAACATTTTTCTATGTATAAAGATATGTTGGATGAAGGTGTGAAACATACGATTTCTCAAGAGGAAATAAAAAAATGGAGTGCTGAAGATGAGTTTGCTACTTTTGTTAAAACCGTGCACATCAATTTACCATTAGAATGGTTGAAAGGAAAAATAATCGTTGATTCACTAGGCTTACATTCAAACAATCAACGTCATACAAATGAAACTGAACAAATTTTAACTTCATCCGATTTAATTTTATATGTGAGTTATTTTAATCATTCATTTACAGATAATGATAAAAACTTCATCGAACATATGAAAGAGATGAATCAACTTAATGAAAATCAAGCATTCAAAATGGTTATCAACGCTGTAGACCTTTCAGAAAACAGTGATGATTTAGCTGCGGTAAAACATTACGTTAAAGATGCTTTAACTCAAGTAAACTTGAAGTCAGATATCTTTGGTGTTTCAAGTAGACAAGCATTGAGAGGGAACGATGAAGGTATTAATCAGCTGCGTCATAGCATTGACCAATTTGTAGAAGTTGATTCAAATATAATTTTAGTGCAACAAATGGTTAAACAACTTGAGCAAATCAATATTTCTTTCGAAGAGATGATTCATGATTATAAAACTAACCAATCTCATATTGAACAACACCAGCAACAATTGAAGAAATATCAAAATGAACAAAGGTTACCGAATCAATTGCTATTTACTACCGAACAACATACTAATAATGAAGTTGAAGATCAGATTTATCATTTAAATGGCAGATTAAAATTACAATTATTGGATGATGTTAAAAGTATATATAATAGTCAGATGACTCAAAATAGTGATTTTAATGACGAAAAGAAAGTTTCTTCTAAAGCATTTTTAGATCAAATACATCAACGACTATATTTAGAACAAAGTTTATTAGTTGAACGAATTAAGAAATATTATAATCGTCAACTTAGCGAACAAGTCGCACCGACAATCCAAAAATTAAATCAATTGCATGTATTTATTAATACTGATTTTTCAATTATGCCTAATTTTACCGAAAAGGCATTCTTGCGTGTTGATTTAAATGATATGATTAATGCTTTACCTAAACAATTAACGAAACGTCGAATTTTGAATCCAAATACTCAACGAGAGTTACAAGAACTAATCAGTTCAAATACATTAGAGTTATTGCAAAATCAAATTAGTGAATTTAGACAGGCATTGATTCAGTATGTTGCTTCAATGAATAAAGAAGCTGAAGAGAAATTAGCGCAAATTGAGGATGCGATTCAAGATCAAATCGATGAATTATTATCATTTAATTTAGACAATACATTAATCGAGCAATTACGTATTGCGAATCAAAAATTAAACGCACTATTAAAATAGAAGGAAGGCACAAAATATGGAAAATCGTGTCCTATTAGTAGATGGAATGGCTTTATTATTTAGACATTTCTATGCTACAAGTTTACACAATCAATTTATGTATAATTCAAAAGATATACCAACTAACGGAATTCAAGGTTTCGTTAGACATATCTTCACAGCAATAAATGAAATCAATCCTAGTCATGTAGCCGTATGTTGGGATATGGGACAATCCACTTTTAGAAATGATATGTATACTGACTATAAGCAAAATCGTCCAGCACCACCAGAAGAGCTTATTCCACAGTTTGACTACGTCAAAGAAATTTCAGACCAATTTGGATTTATAAATGTTGGAATGACTAATTATGAAGCTGATGATGTGATAGGAACTTTGGCAAAAACATTTTCTGATAATAACGAGGTCCACATCATCACTGGAGATAAAGACTTATTACAATGCATTAATAATAATGTAGAAGTTTGGTTAATAAAGAAAGGATTTAATATTTATAATCGATATACCTTAGCTCGTTTTAATGAAGAATATCAGTTAAATCCACAGCAACTAATTGATATTAAAGCTTTTATGGGTGATAGTGCAGATGGATATCCCGGTGTAAAAGGAATAGGGGAGAAAACAGCCCTCAAATTAATTCAAACCTATGGAAGTGTTGAAAATGTACTTTCAAATATAGATCAATTGACACCTGCACAACGCAAAAAAATTGAAGCTGACAAAGATAATTTAACTTTATCTAAGCGATTGGCTGAAATATATACCGAAGTGCCACTTAATAGTGTGGAGATTTATAGAGATATGGCTTATGCACACTCATTAAATCAGATACTTTCAATTTGCAATGAACATGAACTTTATGTTTCTGGAAAATATATATCAACAAAGTTATAACTTAGGACAAAGACTCGAGACTGTAATATGTTTCGAGCCTTTTTTAACTACATTTAAATGATGTTCAATATATATATTTTTTTTATATTAATAATTAAAATTCTAATTCACACACAATTAAATTAATGCTACAATTAAACAGAACAACTATTGAATTGTTCATTTCAAAAATGATAATTGAAATTTAATACCCGAGAGGAGTTATAAAACTTTTGTCGAGTAATTTTTTATGCTCTAATATTAAGCAAAAATTCAGACAATATTCATGGTAACTTAATTATCAATCCATTTGATATTGAGCTATGTGTTATCGGAATTCCTTTTCAAAAAAATACTCATAACATCAACATCAAGAATATACAACATAGAATAGGAGAGAAGCGCATCAATGAATTATCGAGATAAACTACAAAAGTTCAGTATTCGTAAGTATGCAGTAGGAACTTTCTCAACATTAATCGCCACGTTAGTATTTCTAGGAACGCATACTGATCAAGCCCATGCGAGTGAAAATACCAACGCGGCAGTTGAAAAAGCACAGCAAAATACTGAATCCCAAACATCCCGAGACAAAAATAGTAATCCAAATGATGCAATAACAATTCAAAATGATCAAACTTCTGATCAAACTGTAGAAATTAATAAGCAGTCAAAATTTGTAGACAAAACATCTACAGAAAAAAAGGCTTTAGAAACTCAAACAAGCGAAAAAGAAATTACTAATTCGACATCAACATCTATTAAAGAAAAAATAGAAGAAAGTTCGCCAGTTACTAAAGAAGAAAAAACAAATGAACTGAAAGAAAAATCTTCACCAATCGTAGGGACGCAATCTTCGAATCAAAGTAAACAGAAAGTTAAATTCTCTAGTTCAAAATCAGTTAAACAAATTGATGATAAGATAGATACACCTAGAGAATCTAAGTCGGATAACAGACAGAAAATTGATAGCAAAAACATTTCTAAACTGACAAATCTTACTCAAGAAATTCAAAGTAAATTATTAGAAGTTGAAACTATAGAACCTTCAAATCCTAACATTGAAGAAGCGAAAAAATTAACTGTAGAAAGTAGTAGTTTCACTCAATCTAGTAATGTTTCGCAACAATCACTTTTAGACTTAGTTACAAGATTAGAGCAAACACGTAATTCATTAGCAAATGTGATTACTCGTTCTCAATCAGGTAAACGCGATCCAAGAAACGGTCAACAAATTGAAAAAGGGACTAATTTTAGATTTACAACTTTAAATGGTCGTTGGAATGCCGGTAGAAACGTCATTGTGTACCAACGTAACTATGCGTCATTACCTGATGGTAGGGCGTTAGGTACTGGTCAACAAAAAAACGGTGTAGAAGGTATAACTTCTAGAAAGACCGTTATGCGTGCTTATTATAAACATGAAGGTAATTCAAAATACTTAGTTTATGATGTATTCTTCAATAATGACGGCGTTAACTTTATATCACCTGGATCACAACAACGTTTAGGTATGGCTTTGCTATTACCATATAAAGTAATGAAATTGAATTCAGATGGTTCGTTCGCTAGCGATTCAGTTAGAAATCTATCTTACGCAGCTTACGAAAAAAGAAGTGGTAGAAATAGTCTATTAAGTGAATCACCTAGCGATTTTATTATCGATCCAGATAATAGTACGCAAACGATTGATATGCTAAGAAGTAATCAGCATGATTTTGGTCATACAACATTTTATCTTAGTTTCGGTGTTCGTCCAGGTAGAAGCTTTAATAGTGATGCGAACGAATATTTCCATTCTAATAGAAATAACCCTGATTTGAGAAAAGCTGTTGAAGACCAACGAGGCATTTTTAGTGGATGGAACTATGGTATTGGTATTCAAGTCGACCCTAACCATCCAGAAGGTGCTAATCGAGCGTATCACATGCATCTTGAAGTTAAATTAAGAGATAATGTAACAACTGCCGAGCTTGAAAATGCTTGGTCATATGCCAATACAGCTGCTATGGGTGGTGTAAGTAAATCTGCTTATACAGTTTTATCAGGTCGTATATTACCTGAAGATGGTGCACTGCCATCTATCGAGAACCAACCACCTGTGAAACCAACAATTAACTCTGATTTAGTAGGCAAAGCAACAACGACAACAGTTATTGATGTATCTACAGATCCGAATACTAAAGTAGAAATTTTCGATAAAAATGGCAATAAAATTGGTACAGGTACAACAGATTCTAGTGGACATGCATACATTACGCCAACTCGTCCTATACCTGAAGGTAATGTCACTGCGAAAGCATATAATCACAGCGATGAATCAAAAGTTTCAACATCTGATCCTAAATTTGCAACTGACACAATTCCACCTACAACACCTGTAATTAACACAAGATTAGTTTACAAAGCTGGTACATTAACACCGATTGATGTTTCTACTGATCCAAATACACAAGTTGCATTAATAGATAAAAATGGTCGTATTTTTGGTGCAGGTACAACAGATAGTAGTGGTCATGTAATAATTACGCCAGATCGTGTTATTCCTGAAGGTAATGTGACTGCCAAAGCAACTGATAATGCTTTACATCCAAATAGTTCGTTTTCGATACCTGTTCAAGCAACAACGCTTATACCTGTGATGAAACCAGTAATTAATACAGATGTTGCGGGTAAAGCTTTCTCTTCACCAGTTATCGACATTACATCTACTCCAAATACGCGAGTTGAGCTATTAGATAAAAATAATAATGTCATCGGTCGTGGTATTACTGGCTCTAACGGACATGTTAATATTACACCTGATCATTATCTTTTCGAGGGTAATATCACAGCGAAAGCATATGATCAAACTGATGAAACTAATAATGCAACATCTGATCCAAGACACGTTACAGATACAACACCACCTAGAAAACCAGTAATTAATACTAACTTAGTTAATAAAGTAGGGACACGAACACCTATAGATGTTTCTACAGATGTATTGACTAGAGTAGAGATTTTTGATGAAAATGGTAAAAGTTACGGTGTAGTTCTTACTGAAATGGACGGTCACGGTATTATTACGCCAAGAGAGCCACTACCTTTAGGAAAAATCTATGCACGTGCTACAGATGGTGCAGAAACACCTAATTCAATTGATTCTGATCATGTACCAGTAACAGATACTATTCCACCAACAGTTCCAACTGTTGATACAGATTTAACAGGAAAAGCGACTACTTTAACTCCTATAACTGTCACTACTGATCCAAATACACGAGTGGATTTAATTGATAAAAATGGGCATATTATAGGTACTGGCACAACAGACGGAAATGGTCATGTCATCATTACTCCTACAACTCCAATTGTCGAAGGTAATGTCATTGCTAAAGCTTATGACCCTGCTAACAACGTTTCAACGTCTGCACCTAGAAAAGCGACGGATACTACACCACCAACTAAACCTAGAGTTACTTCACCTTTAGGAGGAAAAGCAGGTACGACTGATCCTGTTACAGTTACAACTGATCCGAATACGAATGTTCAATTATTAGATAAAAATGGGCAGATCATAGGAACTGGAACTACAGATAGTTCAGGTCGTGTCAATATTACACCAACAAGACCTATTCCAGAAGGTAATGTTACGGCTAAAGCAATTGATAATGCGGAACATCCGAATAGCTCTACA
>NZ_JANJPM010000034.1:0-23522 GCF_026222585.1 Staphylococcus sp. SUC_1.2
CAGGATCAAACTCTCCATAAAAATTTATGATGTTTGATTAGCTCATAATACTAAATAGTGTTTGTAACATTTAAGTTACTTTATTGGAATTAACGTTGACATATTGTCATTCAGTTTTCAATGTTCATTTAAAATGTAATCTATTAAATTATATCAATTTCAATTTCGAAAGTCAACAACTAATTTCGATTACTTTTAATATTTTATATCGTTTTTCAAATTTATACAATGGTAAATTTTACACTGAATTTACATTTTTTAAAATGTATTAACACTTCTTGAAAACGACTTTTATATCTTATCAAATAATTCATTTAGTGTCAACAAATTATTTCGAAAAATTTATTTTTGTTTTAAGCAATTCTTTTAACTTGCTCACAAAAAAATATTCTATCAGAATTTTTATATTTTGCAATAGCAAAAGTGCTCGAAATGATATTTTTTTCGAGCACTTTTACACTAATGTTTATTTATTATTTTATTGTTGTAGCAATCACTTTTTGTGCAATTGTTTTATAGATTTTTCCTAATCGATCTTCCTCTTGATAAATAGATGGTGAAAAGTCATTAGGATTCCAAGAAGGTTGTTCAAGAGGTAGTTCTCCTAGCAATTGGGTATTTAGCTCGTCCGCAAGTTTACGTCCGCCACCTTTACCAAATACATACTCTTTTTTTCCAGTTTCTTTACTTTCAAAATAACTCATATTTTCAATAACACCTAAAATAGAATGCTCTGTATGCTTAGCCATAGCTCCAGCTCTTGCTGCTACAAATGCTGCTGTTGGATGTGGTGTGGTTACTATTATTTCTTTACTACTTGGTAACATTGAATGAACGTCAAGGGCTACATCACCTGTTCCAGGAGGTAAATCAAGTAATAAGTAATCTAATTCTCCCCATTTAACTTCAACAAAGAAATTCGTCAACATTTTTCCTAACATAGGACCACGCCAAATAACTGGTGCATTTTCTTCAACGAAAAATGCCATTGAAATCACTTTAACACCATGACGTTCTACAGGAATAATCTCTTTTCCTTGAACACCAGGCTTTTCATCTATCCCCATCATATCTGGAACACTAAAACCATAAATGTCAGCATCTATGAGACCTACTCTTTTACCCTCTCTCGCTAATGCTACTGCTAAGTTTACGGCTATAGTTGATTTCCCTACTCCACCTTTACCAGAAGCAATTGCAATAAACTCCACTGGATTATTCTGTGATAATAATCCCTCAATTGTCTTAGGTTTCTCTTTTTCTTTTCCTGTATATTTTTCCACAACTTCAGCAGGTAGTTCCTCAAAACGAATGCCCACTGTATTTGCACCATTTTCTTTTAAAGCTTTAACCACTGACATTTGCAAATCAAGCTGTGGTTGTCCACCTAATTGAGCCATAGCAACTTTAACACTTACATGTTGAATTTCTTCTTTTATTTTTACTTCTACAATTCCCTTTGTTTCTTTTAAAGGCACATTAATAATTGGGTCTTTTAAGTCTCCCACTATTTTTTTTACTTGTTCTACCGTTAACAACTCATTATCCCCCTTAAGTTTCTTTATATTTACATTTTAACAAATTTACTTATAAACTGTGCTGAATTTATCAAGAATTTATAGCTTATGTTTACTTCTTATCATTCAAGTCTTCGCTATCTGGATAAAAAATCATTTTACATAAATATAGTATTCCAATAATTAATGCAATAACCCAAAATTCAATTTTAATATATACGTAATGAATATGAATAACAAAATAGAATAGAATAGTCGTAATCACATATGAAATTAAATGAAATAGTGTTCCATTAAAATATGGATTATTAGGTAATTGCTTTCTAAAATAATCCATTAAATGCTCAATAGCAAATAGCAAAAAGTATCCAAATACTATATAGCTACCGTAATATACTAAATTGCTGAATAAATCCTTATTGTATGTAAAGAATCCTAATTTTAAAAAAATAAGAATTCGACTTAATCCAAATAACCCAAATCCTAAAAATATTAAAAATATACAACCTGATAGAATAAAAATAAGAAGAATAAGAAGAGTCGGAAAGATACCATTAAATTTTTGATTAGAAAATTTCATTTCTCTCTTTCCTCCTCTTTTCATCCATACTTTATAATGCCACTTTATCATTTATATATAGTAACTTAAAATTATTATTTTATACCTTCTTTATTCTCTTCAAATAAAAATACCCACATTAAAATTAATATAAGCGCAACAATTGTGCTTACAGTTAATATATTATAGAAGTTACCTCCTAATAAACCAAATTGAAGTGCATATAATGACCCCATCAATGTAGATCCTATAGATGATCCTAAATTTTTAGTTAATGCATAGAATGACATCATTTTTTTCATATATTTAGGACTTGTTTCTTCTTGAACAATCACACTGTCTTTAGTATAAACAAAGCCAAAACTCAATCCTGCAAGAATCACAGCTCCCGCAATAATAAGAGGAATATGAAGTCCAAATACTAAAATCATATTACTTAAAATTAATGATATGAAAGCTCCTATATATAGTTTTTTTCTTGAAAATTTTGATTCTACTTTAGCTAAGTTGAAGTTTAAAGCTAACCATGCAACAGAAAGTGGAAATATCACTAATCCACTTTGTATTGGAGATAATTTTAAATGATCTTGTAAATAAACAGGTATATATAAGTTATACCCCATTAGACATATTGCTATAAGTAAATCAGTTATAAATACCAGTGAAATTGATTTATTAAATTCACTTATTGGTAAAAAAGGCATATCTGTTTTATTTTCATATTTGAATAAAACGAATAATATAACTATTGCTAGTATTAATGCAATAATATTAAAAGTAACACCTGTTTTATTTAATAAACTAAACATAAGAAGTCCAATAAAAATATAAAACAAAGATAATCCTTTTACATCAAAGTGTATATGTTGTACTTCCGCTTCTTCTGGAAAATGAAAAGTAAGACAAGCTAAAACAATAGCTATCAATGCAATTGGTATGTTGATATAAAATAACCAATGCCATGTTGCAACTTCTAATATTCCACCACCTAATAATGGTCCAAGAATACTTGAAATTCCCCAGACACTTCCAACGATGCCCATTATTTTGTAACGAAGCGGAATTTCAAATGCTAGTTTTGGTACAATTTGAGTCAAAGACATCATAACTCCTGCGCCAAGTCCCTGGATGGCTCTTGAAATAATTAACATTATAAACGTCTCACTCATGCCTGACATAAAACTTCCAATACCAAATAATAGTATGCCGACTACAGCTATATATAGAATCTTAAATCTTGTGAGAAGTTCACCCACAATAGGATTTGCTACTACAAGTGCTATAAAATAAACGGTAAAGACTAATGGCACTGCTGTACCAGCATTCAAATCTTTACGAATGGTAGGCAATGCTAGTGAAATAATTGAACTTTCAATTGCTGCCATAAACATTGTTAAAATCAAAGTCACTACAATACCTATTGATTTTAATTTCATCTTTGCCCTCCTATATATTTAAAAAGTTCATAATATAGAATATCCTTAATTATATTCATAAACAATTTTAATGTATTATTAAAAAAAGAAAAAACAGGATAGAATTCTTTTTGAATTCATAGTCCTGTTTCTAAATAAGCACTTAATAAACTAAGTTATTCTCAATGATATAACCTTTCAACTAGGTCTACATAAAATATACGATTCCTATAAAATGAAAGAGTGATGCAATAACGATAAAAATATGCCATATCATATGAAAATATGGACGGTTTTTTTGTGCATAAAACCATGCTCCAATAGTATAAGAAAGACCACCTAATACGATAAATAAAATAAATAACCAAGATGTTCTAATAATAATCACAGGTAAAAATATAATACCAACCCATCCCATAACTAAGTAAACAATTAAGCTTAATTTGGAATTTACATGAGTTGAAATTGACTTATATAGAATACCCCATATTGTTGTTCCCCATAATAACAAAAAGACCAGCCATCCTAACCAACCTCCAACAACTGTTAGTAAGACTGGTGTATACGTTCCAGAAATTGCTACATATATCATACTGTGGTCAATAATTCTTAATATATATTTATGCGATGTATTATTTTTCATTGAATGATATACAGTAGAGGAAATAAACATCATGAAAATACTAATAACAAAGATAGAGACACTAATAGAACTTAGTGTTCCATACTCATTATAACTATGTACTGCTGCATAAGGCAGTAAAAATAAAGTCATTAGTGCAGCAACACCATGTGAGGTTGCATTACCAATTTCCTCACCAAAAGATAGTGGAATGATGTCTTTAAATGATTCAATTACATTATCTTTTGTATGCTGAGATGATTTAGACATCGTATTCCACCATCCTTTAAATTACATTCATTCGTTTTAAATCATCAGTTGCAGTTTCTACACTGTCTTTTCCCTCTTTATTTTTCAAGGGTGAAAATTCTTCTTTTCTTGGAACTTGTAATGTAATAAAACTATTCGCATATCGGAAAATATCAAAATAAAATAGTTCAAATTTTAAAGATGTTTTTTCAATCAAACCAAAGTCATCATCCAGTTGTTTCAATTTTTTAATGGCTAAATGATATGGTAAATCATTATTTACCGCTTGATTTATAAATGATAACTTAAATGCGTGAATGCCAATATTTGCATTATCAAATGTATTCGCTACATTTTCATCAAGTTCTGAATATTCAAGTACAGTATCTTTATTATCTTTACTAACTAATCGTCCAACACTTTCACCCTTTTTAGGTTGAATAGATTTAGATGTGATATCTTTATCATTTACTACTGTAAATCCTACAAATACTGGATCAAGAACTTTTACTAACACATTGTCAATATTATTTAAGAAAATGAACTTTACGCCATCTTTCTCCATTTTATCTAAATAACCTTTATGCTCTAGCGATTTAAATATCCCACCATTACCATTAGGTGTTTCCATAATATAGCCTTTTTCATTAAAAATCAGTCTACCATTTTCACTTAGAGCCACAATGTTGTCTTGTTTAAAAAAGTGAATACGTTCTGGGTTATAACCAAAATAATCATGGTTTTCAAAGTAACGTAATGTTTCCTCATGATTAATATCACTAGTCATAATATACCAATTAATACAATGTCCTGTTTCATTTTTTAGATGCAATAGTTGTCTTGCTTGAAGTTCAAATAAGCTTACACCTTCAATTTCAAAAGAACCTTTAGGTCCCTTATAACCTAAACGTGTGCCTTGACCACCAGCCATAAGAACAACAGCAAATTCTCCATTTCTTATTGCTTCTATTCCTTTATGTTCATAATATTCACGATCTTGTTCAGTGAATGCTTCCTTAATTTTATAATCAACTTCAGAAACTGCAGTAACATCTGTAATTGTTTTACGATTAACATATAAACTTTGATAAAGTTCTTGAATAAATTCTAAATCTAATGAGTTCACTTTTTCATCTAATTGCTCTTTTTCATTACTACTCATCATTTTCTCATATTCAATTAAATGTTCTTGATTGTATTTTTCTAATTTACTTTGATCTAGCATTTATAACTCTCCTTATAGATAGTTCGTGTCATTCAAATATATTTATCATATTAATTATAAATTTGATATTAAGACAAGAAAGATAATCCATCATATTCATTGATATCATCCGGACAATGAATGGCTCACATATTTCAAAATTTCATTTATAAACTCTTGAAATATTATGTATATTGCTCCAATACTAAAAGCTGTTGATAAGGATGCATCTAAAAAACCACCAGTTTTGAAAGTAAAAGGAAACTTAATCGCTAAAGGTATTGGATAAAGTAACTTTACCCCTCTAGGTGTCAACATATCTAGTATAACATGAGAAGCCATTGCACCGATAATAGTAACTAAATAATAAGTCGGAGTTTGAATTAAAATAAGTAAAAAACCTATCATACCTAAGAATAACAATGAATGCGTAAATGTTCGATGCCCAAAGATAGTACTAACGAGCAAACTAAGAATTTTAAATTGTCTTCCAATCTTACTTCTTGTATGACAAATATCTGGAAGTAAACTTCCTGCTATTGCTAAACAAATTACTGTTACAGTAGAAAATAGATCTGTATGATAATGGTCAACTGTTATTGCTCCTACAAGCAAACCAGCAGCTACATGCGTTTTTCCTGTCATTTATCTTCTCCTTTATTAAAAATATATTAACATAAATAGTCTTAAAATACGAACATATTTTCGGTATATAGATACCTTTCTTTAAATGTTTATTTTTCTTATTTATTACATATGTTTTATTTGATATATCTTTGAATTTGTATATTATTAAAATAAATACCCAAGGAGGTCTGACTATGTTTGTTGTTACAAATCGAATTACTGTAAAAAAAGGATTTGCTGAAAAAATGGCACCACGTTTCACTAAAGGTGGTAAGATTGAACAATTAGACGGTTTCAGAAAAATTGAAGTTTGGCAAATTGATAATACTAATGATACTGAAGATATGTATGTTAATACATGGTGGGACAATGAAGAAAACTTCAAAGCTTGGACCCAAAGTGATGCGTTTAAAGAAGCACATAAAAATACTGGAAAATCTTCAACAGAAGATTCACCAGTAGTAACAAGTGAAATTGTAAAAGCAAACGTACTATCAACTTTAGAATAGAAAAAGAAGCAGGAAGGAATTGGAATTGCATTCATCAATCCTTACCCTGCTTCTTTTTTATAGTAATAAATGTGCCATTAAAGCAATAATTGGTAATGTGATTGCAGTTCTAATTAAAAATATCATAAATAACTTTCCGAGACTGACTGGAATTTTAGAACCTAAAATCACACCGCCCACTTCAGATAGATAAATTAATTGAGATATACTTAAAGCACCAATCACAAATCGTGTCAATTCACTGTGTACCGTCGCTATTAAGATAGAAGGTAAAAACATATCTGCAAAACCAATAAGTAAAGTTTCAGATGCTTTTGCAGCTTCAGGAATTTGAAGTAATTGTAATATAGGAATAAATGGCTTTCCTATGATTTCAAATACTGGCGTATAATTTGCTATTATCGTAGCAATAGTCCCTATACTCATAACTACTGGTAAAATAACAAACCACATATCAATCACCGTTTTAATTCCCGTTTTAAAAAATTCTTTAACTCCTGGCGCTTTTAGCCCTACAATTGTAGCTTCATCAAAACCGTGAGCTAATGCAGTTTTTCCTTCTGGAAGTTTTTCAAGTCGTGTACTTTCAGATACTTCTTTCGTAAAATCATCTGAAATTTGATTTAGTGGCCATATTCTTGGCATGATCATCGCTGCAACTAAGCAAGAAACAATTACTGTTAAATAAAATACAAAAAACTTTTGTTGTAATCCAATAGTTTGAGCAATAACAATAGCAAATGTGATCGATACAACACTAAAAGTTGTAGAAATTACTATTGATTCTCTTTTTGAATAAATACCTTTTTCATATTGACGACTTGTAATAAGCACGCCTACTGTTCCATCTCCTATAAATGAGGCTAAATTATCAACTGCTGATCGTCCTGGTAAAGTAAATAATGGTCTCATGATTGGTCTAAACAATGGTCCTAAAAATTCTAATAAACCGTATTCCATTAATAAAGGTAAAAATAAGGCAGCAAAAAGAAATACTGCTACTAATGTAGGTAATAAGTCATTAAATACTAATCCACCCGTATCTTCTGAATATATCACTTTACTTCCAATTTTAAAATAAGTCATCCAGGCAAATACAACTGCAAGTACTCTTAGTATCATCCACACTGGGCCAACTTGAAATGCATTCGCGATAAGACCACCTGGTTTTACTTTATCCTTTAAAATTGTTGAAAATAAAATAGTCAAAATAGTCGATAACGTAATGATTGTCATAATGAGAATTGACATTGCAGGTCCTAATAAATCTTTTAACCAATTTGCCAAAAATGCCACTGGTAATGTTGTTTGTTTCTCCCCATCTTGTACAATTGGAATGGGTATTAAAAATAAAATAATACCAATGATTGACATCGATATAAATTTTATTCTTCCTTTTATTTTCTCCTGTTTGTTATAATTCTCCAATATTCACCCTTCTTTCTATTTGTATAGGTAATTGTATTTATTCATTTGTTTTGTATTTTCATCGAAATTAACGCCTATTAATTATATAAATATAACTTTATATGTATTTTTATAAACAATATGTACTTTACTATATCTTATTTTCAAATAACTTGCAATATACAAAAGTTTAAAATTTCACAAAAAATGTGAGATCGTATTCACTGTGAATACGATCTCACTCTTTAATATTTAAATTCTTCTAAGTAACAATAAAAAGTATGGAACACCAACAATGGCAATAACTACGCCTACTGGTATATCAAGTGGCGGATGAATACCTCTTGCTAATCCATCACTAAATAAAATGAGGATTGCTCCAATTAAACCAGACATCATTACGACGTGAACATGACGATATCCGACGATTTTTCGAGCTATGTGTGGCGCAATCAATCCAAGAAAACTGATTCCTCCAACTATTGAAATAGATGATCCTGCTAACATCACTGATAAAATCAACAGTATCATTTTAATACGTTTTATTCGTGTACCTAATGCTATCGCTATTGAATCTCCTAGGTTTAAGATATCGAGTTGATGACTTAAAGCAATGACGATTGGAATCGTAATAATAAACCAAGGTAAAATTGAATATACATTTTCTATCGTATGACCATAAAGACTACCTGTTAACCATATAAGCGCATTATTTGCATCCATGGGATTTCGTATTAGTAAAAATTGTACAATTGCTGTACATATAGCACCAATTGCTAAGCCAATTAATGCCAAGGTAGATCCTTTAATATTAAATTGAGATATTAAAAAAGATAAAATTAAACTGATTATTAATGCACCAACAAATGAACCCATAGGTAAAATGATTAAAGGAGCATTGGGAAAAACCATAATAATTATAATCGCTGCTAAACTTGCACCTTTAGTCATTCCAATAACATCTGGAGAAGCGAGAGGATTTTTTACTACCCCTTGTATGATTGTTCCTGAAATAGCTAAACTACTTCCTACTATTAATCCTAAAAGTGTTCTAGGTATACGATATTCATTTAGAATAAAATCATCTTGTATCAATAAACTATTTATTACTTTAACGGGATTATACATTGTTGCGCCGACGCATAAGCTAATAAATATACTTATGATTAATATCGTAACGACAAGTGCATAACGAATAGCTAATGAGTGGTGTGTCATATTCGTTTCACTCTCCTTAAAGTAATAAATAAGAAATAAAATGCTCCTATAAATGAAGTAACAATTCCAACTGGTGATTCATAGGGATATGTAATTAAACGACTCAATGTATCAGATAATAACAATAAATTTGCGCCAACTATAAATGTTAACGGAATTAAAATGAAGTAATTATGCGGTGCATAACGTTTTACTATATGTGGCACGATTAATCCTATAAATCCAATAGGTCCTACAATAGAGACAGATGTCCCAGCAAATATAATAACAAGTAATCCGATAATGATTCTTATCACTTCAGTTTTTTGACCTAAACTTTTGGCTAGTGTATCACCTAATTCCATTATTGTAAGTTGTCTTGCAAATGCAATTAGTATGATAAGTCCCATAAGAATCCAAGGACAAATTATCATTACATCTTTCCATTTCATTCCATTTAAAGAGCCAACTAACCAAAACATAACAGTAGAATTAGAATCTTCATTAAGTAAAATAATACCTTGTGTAAGACTACTAAAAAACAAATGTACTGCCATTCCTGCTAAAGCTAATTTCACTGGTGTTATTTTTTTCGTAGAACCAGATAATAAATACACAGTTAACCCACCAATAAATGCCCCAATAAACGCTAAATAGGTTGCATAGTTTCCCATCGTAGGCATTAATACTGTCACTAATACGATAATAAATGAAGCACCCGCATTTACCCCAAATATTTGCGGAGATGCTAATGGATTTCTAGTTATAGATTGCATGAGTAAACCAGCCAGAGCTAAGGCACCTCCCACAAGTATGGCAACAATCATCCTTGGCATTCTAACACTTTGAATGATAAACGTCTGCTTGTTTTCAATTGAAGTAAAAAAGTAATGATACATATCTTTAGTTTGAATATTTAAAGTTCCAGTGGCTAAATTAAGATAAACAAAAATAACAAGAAGGCAAACACTCACTGAAAAGGTGAGTGTCATACGCTTCTTGATTGATCTTTTATTAGCAGAAAGACGATTACTTTTTTGTATAGTCATTGTCAATCCATCCTATTTATTTCTATCTTTTTTTGAGATTTCTACGATTTCTTTAGCCATTTCTTCTGAAGAGATTAAACCACGTGCGCGGGCCCATGTATCACGATCAACCACATCTATTTTATGATTTTTAACTGCATCAAGTTTGTTCCAAATAGGATCTTTTTTCAATTCTTGATAAGAAGGTTCATTAGAACTTGCACCATTTGTCATAATAAACATGCGTTCTGGATTGATTTCAGATAATGTTTCTGAATTGAGTTGTAAATAAGGTCCTTGTAAATATTTACTTAATCCTTTCGTCACATCTTTATTTAATGCTTCTTTAAAACCTAATTCACCTAATAACTGTCCCACATAAGATTCACTTGGATGCGCTAGTAACCCAGACTTAGAAGCTACAGCTGGAAGTACTTTTTCATTTTTATCAAATTGAATCTCTTGTTTATATTGAGCTATTTTTTTCTTATGTTCGTCTAAACGTTTTTTACCCTGTTTCTCTTTATTAAGAGATTTAGCTATAACTTTAAACGCTCCGATATTTTCATTATAGTCGCCGTCGAAGCTTTTTAATTCTATTGTTGGAGCAATTTTACTTAATTCCTTATAAATTCCTTTATGTCGATTACTGTCAGCAATAATTAAATCAGGTTTTAATTTACTTATTTCTTCTAAATTTGGTTGTTTACGCGTACCAACAGATGTATAATTTCCAATTTTATCTCTTAACGGTTTAATTATTCTATTCTTTTTATTATCGTCTGCTATTCCTACAGGCTTAACATCCAAAGCTACTAATGCATCAACAAATGAAAATTCTAAAGCTACTACTCTCTTAGCATCTTTAGGTACTTTAGTTGTTCCTAAATCATGTTTAATCTCAATAATATCTTTAGATGACGAAATTTGATTAGATGAATTTGAACCATTGTTACTTACCTTTCCACATGCAGTTGTTAATACTAAAATCAGTAATATTGAAATAATTCCAAAAATTGTTGTTCTTTTCATGATGACACTCCTTAATATGTATTGAGGTATATCTTCATTTTATTGATAACGATTATCATTGTCAATAAAATATAAAAATAAAGATTGGCACAGAATTTATTTTGAATTCGTTGGCCCATCACGAAAACGTTGACTGCCAACGCCAACGCATAAAGAAATCTGAGACACTATTGATGTCTCAGATTCTATATAATGCGTTATTTGTTGTTGATATATTTTGATTGCTTCAAATTGTTAATACGTTGAGAAATAGCTTGTTCTTCACTATAATATTTTTCCATTCTCTGATGATACATTAGTTGTGATAGCGCTTCGTATTCTAATGAAAATGGTATGCAATCTCCTACTTTATAGTTAATTTCTTCTTTTAAATCTATCATTAAATGATCACTTGAAGCACCCATAATTTCTATTCGATGATTGAGTGGTTTTATTTTTTCAATCACAGTATCAATATATCCCACATCTACAATAGCTTGTAAGTAACTTTCTTTTATCTTCGTATACCTAGGTTTAATTTCAATAATTTCCGCTTCAAGTAATATTGCATTTTGAAATAACTCGGGTATATTTTGATTAGTAGTTGTATCCACACCACGAAATAATGTTTCTCCTATTCTCAACTCATTAATACACCCTAAATCATATTGTTTTAATAATGGAAGCATACTTGAGTTACCTCCAGAAATAACTTCAAATGATACTCCTGTTTCGTATTGTACATGGTGAACAAATTGATTTATTTCGTCGATATCATTTAATGTTGGAGCTTTAGACTTAAAACACATGAAATTAAATGCAAGACCTAAAAGTTTTATATTATTCATTAGTTTTATTTCATGAATATATTCAACTATATCATAAGGTAATACACCTTCACGTTGATCTTTCCAATCGACCATCAATATAACTTGATGTTGATGACTCATTTCATTTGCAATATGATTTAATTGACGTATTGTTGCCATTTCTGTTTGAATACTTACGTAACTCTTTTTAATTAAATCTTCATACTGATGCTTTAAAGGAGATCTCAAAAGTAAAAATTGACAATCTTTTGTAAATTGCTGAGGAATATTTTCTAGTCGAGATTCTGCAAAGTAGTTAAATCCTACTTTCATTAATCGTTTAATGATATGTTCATCTCCAGCAATACTTTTTATCACAGGTATCATGGCTATATTTTTGCTGTCAAACAACATTTTTAATACATGTGCATTATATTCAATCTTTGATAAATTGATTACAATACGAGACACTTAATTCACCTCTCTTTTTATTGGATTATCTAAACTAATATTCAGATATTTTTTCACTTTCTTTTTCATTCTCATTTTCAACAATGCTTTTACTGTAATTGTAGGTCCAAATAAAACTTTTCTTAATGTATCTGCATGAGGCTTAGTATCATTAATTGCTACTTCTATTTCTTCTTGAATTATATTAAAAAGTTCTTCTTCTTTTATAAAGTCATACTTTTTAAAATGAAAAATTAATTCTGCCAGTTGATTTTGAACGACTGCGTGTTGAAATTTCATAATGACTTCTTCAATTGAGTCTGCAAGTAAACTTTTATTTTCCACTTCTATATGCTTTAATTTTTGACTTAGGGTTTTAATATCTATTCGAGAGCCACCGAGATCTCGCACTATAAATTGTATTTGATACTCTGGTCCTAAATGCACTAGTGTATTTTGCATATGTGCTTCTAAAGCTATACCATAATCTTGTATTAAAGCTAATAAAGGTGTTACCAGCTGACGAGTATAATTTCGCATAAACTGATGAATGGTATGTTGATTGATATCATCATTCATCCATTTAAGGTAACTATCTACTGTGATTTCATTATCTACTACATTTTTATTTACTAATGCACCTGTAACTAATAAAATACCATCGTTCTTTATAAAAGGCTTTTCACGAATAATACAAGCAAGTTGTCTAGCATCGTCACTATCTGTTTTAGCAAATAAACCATAGGGCTCAAGTACAACATCTAATTGTGTATACTGATTTAATTCACGATGTAATGCTTGACTTAATTTGGGTCCATCAATTGTTGTTTCTGGAGATACTGTCCTAACTGCACTAGTAGCTTGAACATTGACTGGTAATTTCACATGATAAGGATGATTGATTAGCGACATTGTTCTAAAAGAAGATGTTGCTTTAGATGGAACATGAAATGGAGTAGATATCAAAATGTGATTTTGTAGCCACTCCTTAAATTTATTACGAATAGTATGTTCATATTGCCATGGGTGAACTAAAATGACTTTATAGTCTTTAAGCAAACGTTCTCTATCATTCATGAATGTATGTAATTCATCAAGATATTCAGGAATAACCTCATTTAAAATGAACTGAGAATGATCAAGAATGGTTGTAACATTTACATACTCATTATGTATTAGCATCACTTTCAAATTAATAATCTTTTCAAATTCTGGCGAATAGGTTCTCACTTCTTCCATTGATAAAGGTAATTTTGTTTTAGTAAGTGGATGTGTAGGATGACCTTCAAATATTAAGCTTTCAGAATATAGTACGTCATCTATATCATTATTTTTTTTCAACTTTTCTAGCCAAGTAAAAAAATTTAAACGTTCTGAGTCATTTATATATTTATCATGTCTTTGAAGATACTCATGACGTGTATCAAATTCTTTATATACTTCAATGAAACTATCTCTGCTATGAATAAGTTCACTTTTTAAATGGAATGGGATATCAATATGAAAGTCTGTTACTAGTATGTCTAATAGGTTTTCTAGACTATCCACTGATTCTTTATGTTGATGATTCATATATATTATCGGCCCATCAAATTCATATCGAGATAATGCACTTTCGTATTTATAATGAACGTTTAGAAGCACTTGTTCAAACTCAATCGTTATATAATGATTTTCTTTAAAAATGGTAGTTGAATGAGTCCATATATTTTCCTTTATTAGAGCATTTACTACTCTATATTGCATATTTCGATCTGCATGCTTCCACTCGTTTAACATTTTTAAATCCTCCGCCTTATCATTCGTTTTCATAATTAAGTTTAACTAGTTTAATAATTATAAATTTAATTAAGGTTACTAGCAATGACATGAACTTAGAATTTATTAAAATATTGTGTCTTAAATTTAAACTATCTTTTAAAAAGGTTTAATTTTAGAGTTAGATATTATACAAACTATTTATAATTTTGTAGAATGTGGATGAGGTGTTATATGAATAAAAATACAACCATTAATAATCATAACTTACAACTTACTAATGAAGAATATGATGTTTATACATATTTAAATGAATTTTATCCTGATTTAATCGATCATTTTAAACAATATATTTTAATAGGTAGAGATAAAATTTCTCAACGTCTTATTACATCTTTATATCGTGAAAACTTAATACACGCTAAAGATAATAGTCAGATTATTAGACCTACCAAATTAACCGTATCTATGTTTTCTAAAGATAAAGACGTATTATGTATTCATTTTCCAAAATCAAATATCGATATTTACAGTCAAATAAAAGGGAGATATGCCTTCGACCGGGTAGATGTGGAAGGTCCTTTTTATATCTTAAAACATCATAATCATGAATATGAAAGAATCCAACATCCAAATGATATTCTAGATTTAATTTTAGCTGAAGCGCCAAAACTTGATAACGCTGCTAGTGAACAGTTTAGAGAAGATTTAAATAATAGTGCTGCTAATATGATTCTGGCACTAAGTTATCAAGCTAAACATATGCATTCAAACTACGAGCCTTTATGGGAATTGATTGCAAAAAGTGACGATAGTTATTTACGTTCGGAACAATCAGTTATAGAAGGTCATCCCCTTCATCCAGGCGCAAAGCTTCGTAAAGGGATGAGTGCTAAAGAGAATATTCATTATAGTTCAGAATACGGTCAAGAAATCCAGTTAAAATGTGTATTCATACATAATAGTATAGCAAATGTTCAATCCTTATCTTCAACCTATAATGATATGCTTCAACAATCTTTTCATAAATTATTTACTCACCTTTTAAATAAATATAATGATATAAGAATTGAAGATTATCATTTAATGGTTGTCCATCCTTGGCAATTCGAACATATTTTACTTAGTCAATATCAACAAGAACTAGATGAACAACTTATTATTCCTATTGATATGACCTTACCTTATTATGCTGGCTTATCATTCAGGACATTAATGCCAAAATATCCTAAACTATTCCCGCATATTAAACTTTCTACAAATGTTCATATTACTGGGGAAATACGTACGCTTTCTGAACAAACAACGCATAATGGACCTTTAGTTACTAAAATTGTGAATGATATTTTAAAAAACGACACTGATTTTCAACCTTATCGCATAGAAACCTTAGATGAAATTGCTGGCATTCATTTTTATAATTCTAAAGATCATTCAACAATCCAAACTGAACGTAGTGAACAACTGGGAACATTATTTAGAGAAAATATTTATACATTAATCGAAGAAGATACAATACCTGTCATACCGTCTAGTCTTGTTGCTTATTATCCAAACAATACTGAACCGCCGATTGAAAGCTTAATAAAACGATATCAACATACACATCAATTTAAGACATTTGAAAAAGCGGCTTATGCATGGATTCAAGATTATGCGACTCAATTATTAGGACTAGTTATTCCACTATATGTAAAATATGGAATCGCACTAGAGGCACATTTACAAAATTCTATTGCTACATTTAATCAAGATGGTAGTTTAAGTAAAATCTATATTCGAGATTTCGAAGGATTACGTATTGATGAAACTCAATTAAACAAAATGGGGTATAAAACATCACATTTCCATAAGAAATCTAGAATTCTTACTCAATCTACTACATCTGTTTTTAATAAAGTATTCTATTCAACTGTTCAAAATCATCTAGCTGAATTAATATTAACAATTACTGAAAAAGTAGAAAATACGAATTTTGAAAAAATAATGTGGCATTATATCAGTCATATTATTCAAGATATATTAGCTAAGTTGACTGACGTTGATACAGGACGTATGCAAAAGATTACTCATACTTTATTTGCTACAACAATTGATTATAAATGTGTAACCACTATGCGTTTAGAAGATGAAGCACATCATTACACTTATATTAAAGTTAATAATCCACTACATTAAAATTAAGAAGCGGAATAACATTCAATTTGAATGTTATTCCGTCTCTTGTTAAAAAATGATATTAACCATTAAAAGACCTTGGAACATTCCAAGGTCTTTTTTCAATAAACTTATTGTAAATCTGATCTTTCGAAATTATTATTGTTGTTATTATTGTTATTGTTGTTGTTATTTTTTTGGTTTTTTTGTGCCCATTCTTTTTTAGTCATTACGTCATCAACTTGCATGTTAACTTCAACAACATCTAAACCAGTAATGTATTTAACTTGTTCTTTAACTAAGTCAGTTACTTTACGGAAGATTTTTGGAGCTGATTCACCGTATTCTAAGATTACTTTTAAGTCTACAGCCGCTTGTTTTTCACCAACTTCAACAGAAACACCTTGTGTTACGTTGTTACCGCTTGAGAATGCGCTAGAAATACTGTCAGTGAATCCGCCTTTCATATCTAAGATACCTCTTACTTCACGAGCAGCGATACCAGCAATTTTTTCGATAACTTCATCAGAGAACGTTAATTTATTTTCAAAATGTTGTTGATTATTTTGACGTTCTTCTCTGTATTGTTGTGCTTGTTCTTGACGTTCTTCTCTTTCTTTTTCATTTACTCCAGTTTGGTTATTATACGCTTGTTTAGCTTTGTTATTATCTACAGCCATGTGAATTCTCCTTTTTAAATAAAATTTAATTTTTAATACTTAATTTTTTAATTTATATGAATTCTTAAATAATGAATGTTAACTCCATCGATTTAAGAAGTTCATGAAATCTTGTGTACGGTCTTTCATATACCCAACGCCAATTCCGATTAAACATAAAACAATAATTAAAATTGTTTTCCAGAACCCTAAAGTCAGGAATAAGATTGCAATAATTAAGAATGCAAAGAAACCTATAATTCGCCATTTATACGACTTTAGGAAGTCGATAATTTGTTGAGTAGAATCTTGACTATTTTGATTATTATCAGCCATGTTATCCCTCCCTTATAGTACGCGTTGTCCGGCAGATTTTTGATCTCTAACATTAATTTCTAATTTTCTAACAGGCATTTCAGTAAAATGCTCAACATTATGTTTAATGTCAGATCTAATACTTTCAGTTAATGATTTTACTTGCACATCATTAGGCACTAAGAAATCAGCTTTAATGTCAATGTAAGAATTGTTTTTCTTATTGTAAAGTTTAGTAACCACGTTTGGTTGTCTGATTTCATCGTATTTAGTTAATGTATCGTATGCAGACTTTTCGACTGCTTTACGTGATACATAAATATGTCCATCATTATAGTCTTTATAAAGACCTGGTTTTCTATATGTTGGTTTAAAGATGCTAAATACCAATATAATACCAATTAATACGAGTAAAGCAGATAAACCAATTAATAATGGTTGGAACCAATTGAATTGTAAGAAATAGTCTTGATAACGCTTAATACGACTATCATCTATGTACATAAACAATAAGAAACCAACAATCGCAACTATTAATAGGCCAAGGATAAAGTTTTTAAATCTATGCACCTCTAAACACACCTCCTTAGTCATTGTTGAAATTATTTAATTATAAAATTTAAGTACCCTTTAAAAATTTTTTAAAACGTTAACATTAAAATTTTTTATTTAATTTTTTTAAATTTATTAAAGTTTACCTTCTAGATTGAATATTCCCAAATTTAACACAATAAAAACCTATTTTTCATAATTATTTTCGTTTTTTATATTATTCGTTTTATTGTATTGTAAATTATCTTTTTTCATTAAAACATTTTTCTTTGATACCCGCGGATGATCTAAACTCAACGTTTTAAATAAAGACCATATCATAAGAATAATAACTACGGAAAATGGGAGTGCTGCAATAATTAATAAGTTCTGAATTGCTTGTGTTCCTCCGGTATAAATCATTATCATCGCAAATAAGGCCATAATAATCCCCCAACTTACTTTAACGAAAGAGCTAGGATTAATATTTCCTTTACTACTTAACATTCCAAGAACATAAGTAGCCGAATCTGCAGAAGTTACAAAGAAAATCATAATAACGATTAAACTAACAATACTTAATACAAATCCCAATGGAAAATGCTCTAAAGTGGCAAATGTTGCAGTTTCTGCTGCTTCTTTAGCAATATTAGCAATTCCACTATGCTGAAGATACACTGCTGCTCCTCCGAACACTGCAAAGAAAAAGAAAGATACAAGAGCTGGAGCAAATAACACTCCTAAAATAAATTCTTTAATTGTTCTACCACGTGATACACGTGCAATGAATATTCCTACAAATGGTGCCCAAGACACCCACCATGCCCAGTAAAATATAGTCCAATTTTGTACCCATTGAAATTTTGCGCCACCATCCATTGGAATACGCAAACTCATACTAAAGAAATTAAAAATATAATTTCCTAATCCGTTAGTAAATGTATTTAAAATATATAAAGTAGGTCCTACTAGAAATAATCCTATTAATACAATAAAAGCTAAAATCATATTAATATTACTTAAAGTTTTTATTCCCTTATCAATTCCGGACCATGCAGACCAACTAAATAAAATAGTTGCAATAATAATAATAATGACTTGTGTGCCGAAATGACTCGGTACTTTAAACAAGTAGTGAAGACCTTCATTAATTTGTAAAGCACCAAAACCTAAGGTAGCTGCTACACCTGTAACCGTTGCAATAACAGCTAAAACATCTATAGTACCTCCGATTGGTCCTCTCATTCTTTTTTCTCCAAAAATCGGAACAAGCGTTGCGCTTACTAAACCTGGATACCCTTTATGAAAATTAAAATAAGAAAAAACTAATGCAACAATGCCATACACTGCCCACGCATGAATTCCCCAATGGAAGAATGCAAACTGGAACGCATCATTAATCGCTGCCTGTGTACCAATTTTATGTATAGGCGTTGCTTTATAGGCGTGACTAATTGGCTCAGCTGTAGTCCAAAACACTAATCCTATTCCCATTCCTGCACTGAACAACATAGCAAACCAAGAAAGTAATGAAAATTCCGGTTCTTCTCCTTCCTCACCTAAAGTAATGGATGCATATCTTGAAAATAATAAGTATACGCAAATAAAGAATATAATTAAAACTAGTAAAAGATAATACCAAGAAAAATTAACTGCAATAAACGATGTAATGTTTTGCGTAATTGCTTCTAATTGCTTAGGTAGTATCGCTCCATACACTACAAATAATGTACAGATAGCTAATGCAACCCAAAATACAATGCTTATAGATTTTTTTCGCATTATATTATTCTCCTTTCTGATAGTTAGAAATACTATACCCTATTCATGTTATATCTAATGATATATTGGAACTTTTATAATTAATCAAATTAATATATTATAAAATAATAAAAACGCCTCTTAATGTCTTATTTATAGACACTAAGAGGTGTTAAATCATTCTCTATTCTTCTACATTTATAACAAGTTTTCCTATCATTGAATTGGATTCTAATATTTGATGAGCTTCATATAAATGTTCTGCTGTTAAGCCATTGATGACTTTTGTCGTTGTATTTTGATACGTACCATTCTCAATTTTTTTAGCAATATCCTCTAAATAATAATGATGTTTAATCATGTCTTCTGTTTGAAAAATAGGTCTTGTAAACATAAATTCATGTGTAAAGGAAACACTTTTTGTTTTTAATAAATTTAAATCTTGTGATCCTTTAAAAGCTACAATTGTAGCAATATGTCCTTTTGGTTTCACTATATCTATCATTGTTTCATAATACATATCTGTATCAAACGTGCAAAATACGAAATCTACCGCTTCAATGTGCTGTTGTTCTAATTGAGATTTTAAGTCTTCTTTATGATTGAGTACGATATCTGCGCCCATCTTTTTTGACCAATCGATTGTTTTTTGACGTGACGCAGTTGTAATGACTTTTAGACCATATGCCTTAGCAATTTGAGTCGTAATACTTCCAACACCACCTGCGCCATTGATAATAAGTAATGATTTCCCTTTGTTTTGATTTGGATCCTCTGAAATTTTGAACACATCAAATAAAGTTTCTGACGCTGTAATACCAGTTAACGGAAGACTAGCAGCTTGTTCTGCCGAAAGGTTTTTAGGTGCTTTTGCGACTAATCGTTCATCAATAAGTTGATATTCCTGATTTGAACCATGTTGATTAGGTGCACCAGAATAAAATACAATATCGCCTTCCTTAAACATTGTAACCTCTGTTCCAGTTTTTTGAACCGTTCCTACTGCATCAAAACCTAAAATTCTCGGAGAATTTTTAACTTCAGTAAGGCGTTGTTTTGTATCAACCGGATTTACACTTATACTTTGTATTTTAACAAGCAACTCTCTAGAAGATGGCTGGGGCATATCTAATTCAAATGTTTCAAATACATTTCCTTCTTCTAATTTAAATGGTTGTTTAAATCCTATAGCTTTCATAATTATATACCTACCTTTTACTGAATTTTAAATTATACATTCTCTGACACCTTAACGATCTGTTTGCCGAAGTTTTCACCTGTAAATAAGTTTCTGAACGCTTTTGGTAAATGTTCAAATCCTTCTTCTATAGATACTTTTGTTTTAATTTTTCCTTCTTGCATCCACGTTGCCAGTTCTTTACTTGCATGTTCAAAGTCATCGGTAAATTCCGCTACCAAGAAACCACGCATCAGTGCTTGATGTTTAATTAATGTGCTTTGTACACGTGGACCTTTTTCTTGTTCAGTATTATTATAATCGGTATTCAAAATCAGTGTCATATCACAAACAATTTTATCGCAATTCAATTGCTTTCACTTTATAATGTCTAATGTGATAACACTTAATACTTTATTATACCAAGCAAAGTGAGGTCTTAAACTTGAAATTAAGTATCTTAGACTATGTACCACTCTTTGAAGGTGATACACCACAAGAAGCTTTAAATCATTCAATTGAACTTGCTCAACTATCTGAGAAACTTGGTTATGCACGTTATTGGGTAGCAGAACATCATCAAGTTCCTTCTGTTGTATCAAGCGCTCCTGAAATCGTAATGGCTATGTTACTTGAACATACACACTCTATTCACATTGGAAGTGGCGGTGTGATGCTCCCCCATTATAGTGCTTACAAAGTTGCAGAACAATTTAAAATTATGGAAGTCAAACATCCTGGCCGAATTGATATGGGAATTGGGCGATCTCCTAGCTTCAAAAATGTAAATGAAGCGCTAAATGAATTTAAAACTCAAAAACCCAAACTATCTCAACAAATAGATGATTTGAACAAATACTTTACGAATGACACTATTCATTCACATCGTTTCAAAACTTTAGAAGCCACTCCATACACAGAGCATTCACCTGAGATGTTTATTTTAGGAATGAGTGAACAAAGTGCTGAGCTTGCCGCAAAAAAAGGCTTACCTTTTGTGATTGCTCATATGGGTCAATCGCACGCAAATTTAACACATGTCATTCAACATTATAAATCGCGTTTTACAGAGTATCATGGTCATTCGCATTCACCCTATATTATTTTAGCTACTTTTGTCGTTACGGCAGAAAATGAATTAACGATTAAGCAATTAGTAGATACATTAAATTTGTGGTTAATACGTATTAATTATCTTAAACAACCTAAAGTATATCCTTCTATTGAAACAGCACAGCAACGTCATTATTCTGAAAGAGATCGAGAAAAAATAGAAAAAAATAAACGTCGAATGATTAGTGGCTTACCACATGAAGTAGCTCAGCAGTTAATACAATTACAAAACGAATTAGAAGTCGATGAAATCATGATTCTTCCTAATGTATACGGACATACTCATCGTACTAAATTAATTGAACTTATAGCTCATGCTTGTCTAGATAATTAGGAGAGTCAGTATTATGAACGCTCCTAATTTTTATTTGTTTCATAAACTTTAATGTTTTTATTTGCAACATCTTTATTTTCATGAAGTTGGCTATGTTGAGTCGTTGATTCTATATATTAAGAATTTTTATACGTTTTTGGACTTGCTTCTAACAAAGATTTTAATGGCCGAGACGAGCTATTATATACTTTAACGTCAAAATGCATACCATTTTGATTATCTTCATAAATATTTAAATCTTCTATTTGTTTACCTTTATAAATATTCTTTAATCCAAGTCACTTTTTATCATCTTCACTCATTTTGTTTGGTTTGCCATTTTGATCAACTTGAATTTCATTCACCTTTTCATTTAAATTAAGAACGCCATTATATGTTCTAGCCATATTGACTTCTTTTTTATTTAGTGTCGGAAATGGTGGATGATTACCATCACTTTTCATAAAATACGTGAAAGATAAATTCCCCATAGAATATACGAGAAAATTATACTCCTTATTTTTTAATACTAGTATCTCATCTCAATAAAATAAGAAACAGGACAGAAATGAAAATTTCTGTCCTGTCAAATTTATAAAATTACTTAATTTCTTTAGATTCAGCTAATGCTTTATACCAATATGCACTTTTTTTCGGATAACGTTCTTGTGTGTCAAAATCAACGTAGAATAGACCGTAACGTTTTTCATAACCATTAGACCATGAGAACACATCCATAAGTGACCATAAGAAATAACCTTTTACATTGGCACCATCACGTATCGCATCAGCAATGACTTCAAGATGTTTTTTAACATAGTCAATACGTGCATCATCATCAACTGTCTTACGTTCTTCGTCGAATTCATCTTTATAACCAAGTCCGTTTTCAGTAACATAAATTTTGTGATAGTTAGGATAATCTTTTATAACACGCATAATTTGATCATAAAGACCTTGTGGGTAAATCATCCAATCCCAATCAGTACGAGGAACATCTATGTCAAATTCACGTTGTCCTACGCCTTTAAGTTGATATTTAGAGCCACCTTTATCTCCAGTAGCATTGTGTGTAATTTCTGATTCTCCCTCATATCCTCTCATCCAATCACTCATATAGTAATTGATACCTAG
>NZ_JANJPM010000035.1:0-20582 GCF_026222585.1 Staphylococcus sp. SUC_1.2
TTGGGTTTCTCAGGAAACCCTTTTTGCTGAGGCCCCAACCCCAGCTTTCGTTGAACGTTGGGTTTCCCAGGAAACCCTTTTTGCTGAGGCCCCAACCCCAGCTTTCGTTGAACGTTGGGTTTCCTAGAAAACCCTTTTTGCTGGCACTCCACCCCAAATTTCTTTGAACATTGCTTTTTTACAAAGATTTCGATGCTAGTACTCCTTGAAATAATCTTGATACTACACGTTTTCAATTCAATGACCAAATATCAATATATAAAAAAATGCCTGAGACAACTCATTATGTCTCAGGCTCATTAAACCAATGTTGATTATTCATCCATAGATTCTGAAGCTTTAATTTCTTGTTCTGTTAATTTTGGTTTCAGTAAACCATAAAGTACTGCTGAAACAAGTGTACCTATAATTAAAGCAATGATAGTTTGGATGATATGACTAAAGTCTGTTGCTGCTATAACGATGATACCACCATGTGGTGCATTAATTCTTGAACCAAGTCCTAATGCAATCGCTCCAGCAACACCTGAACCGACCATCATTGATGGAATCACACGTAATGGGTCAGCAGCTGCAAAAGGTATAGCACCTTCTGTAATAAATGATAGACCCATAACATAGTTAGGTACGATTGAGCCACGTTGCTCTTTTGTAAATTTACGTTTAAAGATAAACATTGCTGTGGCAATTGCCAATGGTGGAATCATACCACCAACCATTGCTGCTGTTATTGGTGCAGCATTACCTTCAGTTAAAGCTGCTGTCGCAAATACATAGGCCGCTTTATTGAATGGACCTCCCATATCAATTGCCATCATAGCTCCAATAACTAGTCCTAATAGCATAATGTTAGAACCAGATAAACTATTTAAACCATTTAATAATAGATTGTTTAACCATGCTGCAGGTGGATTAAATACATAAATCATTAATAATCCAGTAATCGTCACACTTAATAGTGGATAAATTAATGTTGGTTTTAAACCTTCAACTGCTTGAGGTAAATTACGAGTAATATATTTGATACCTTGTGTTAAATAACCCGCTAAGAAACCAGCAATAATACCACCGATAAATCCAGAGCCACCAGAAATTGCTAACATACCGCCAACTAGGCCAGCTGCAAAACCTGGTTTATCTGCAATACTACGAGAAATGAAACCAGCTAAGATTGGAATAATTAATGCAAAGGCACTCTTATTACCAATATTCCACAATTGTTCTGCAAACGCATTATGTTCAGGGCTTTTTGGATCAAATGAGTTGGCACCAAATAAGAATACAATCGCCATTAAGATACCACCAGCAATAACAAGTGGTAACATATTAGAAACACCATTCATTAAGTGTTTATAAAATGCTTTACCTGGACTTAATTTTTCATCATTACTATCTTTATCTGTATTTTTTTGTCCACCATGTGCTTTAAATGGTTTTCTACTTGTATCAAGTGCTGTATTAATTAACTCTTCAGGACGTTTAATTCCGTCTGCTACTGGAACCTCAACTACATTTTTACCATCGAAACGATCTGTTTCTACATGAACATCGGCAGCTACAATAATCCCAGTTGCACGTTCAATATCTTGTTGAGTTAAATGGTTTTTAATACCACTTGAACCATTTGTTTCAACTTTTATTTTCACTCCCATTTTTTCTGCTTGTTTTTTCAAAGCATCACGGGCCATATACGTATGTGCAATACCTGTTGGACACGCTGTTACAGCTAAAACGTAAGGTTCGTTAGCATTATCATTCGCTGATGCGCCAGTTGTTGCTTGTGCTTCATCCTCTTGTTCTTGAGCTTCTTTTTCTTCTTCTTTAGTTGCTTCATCATCAGCATCATCAATAATACGAAGTATTTCTTCTTTCGAATTAGCCTGTAATAGATTTTCTCTTACTGTATCGTCCATTAAAATGCCTGACAATTTAGCTAATGCATCTAAATGTGTTTGTGCGCCACCCTCTGGTGCTGCAATCATAAAGAATAAATGCGCAGGTTGACCATCTAAACTTTGATAGTCCACACCTTCTTTTGATTTACCAAAAGCAATCGCAGGTGATGTCACTGCTGCTACTTTAGCATGTGGAATGGCTATTCCTTCACCAATTCCCGTTGTGCTTTGTGACTCACGATTATGAATCGCTTCCTTAAATTGAGCTATATCACTTAATTTACCAGCTGAATCTAATTGATTAACCAATTCATCAATGACGCCATTTTTATCACTAGCTGATAAATCCATAGCAATTGTTTCTTTAGTAAGTAATTCTGTTATTCTCATCTCTATCACTCCCCATCAAGTACAGAAATTGTAACTTGTGACTTGATTTTTTCTATATCTTCTTTTAATGCTAAGTCATCATTAAATGCTGTAGCCGTACCTGAAGCTACTGCTTGGCGAAATGCTTCTTCAAGTGATAGTCCCGACTCAAGACCCGCTACCATACCTGCAACTGTACTGTCACCAGATCCTACTGTATTTACAACTTCACCTTTAGGATTTTGGGCTTTAATACTTCTTGTCTCATCAACATATATGGCACCATCTCCACCTAAAGAAATAATGACAGATTGAGCTCCATTTTTTACTATTTCTCTACCATACTTAACGACATCTTGATCAGATTTAATTGTGACATCAAACATTTCTTCTAATTCATCTTTATTCGGTTTAATAAATAAAGGATGATATTCTAACACTGTATTAACTAAATCTCTTTCAGCATCCACTACTAATTTTGCACCTGTTTCTTGAGTGATTTTTGCAATTTGAGCATAAGCATCACTCGGAATACTTTTTGGAACACTTCCTGCTACAATGACAGTGTCCTCTTTAGAAGTATGTCTAATCTGATTTAATAATGCTTCAAACTGCTCAGACGTCACATTCGGACCAGGTGCATTAATTTCAGTTTCATCGCCAGATTTTAATTTAACATTAATACGAGTATCTTCATTTACTTTAATAAACTCCGTATTAATATCGCTTTGTTCCAAAATACTAGAAATAAATTCCCCAGGAAAACCTCCAGCAAATCCTAATGCCGTAGACGAAACATCTAAGGTTTTCAACACGCGAGAAACATTAATACCTTTTCCTCCAGCAAATTTGTATGTTTCTCTAGCTCTATTAAGCCCTTTTAGCTCAAATCCATCAGTAAACATGATGTAATCAATAGATGGATTAAATGTCACTGTATATATCATAATTAACCTCCTAAAAATGGTATTTCTCTTTGTATTCGTTGTAGCGATTATGATGACGTAATTGCTCAGATACGATGTACTCAACATGGCAAGATTTGGTTGAGACATGCGCAAAATATATTTCATCTAATTTTGAATGGTCTAATAAAACATAAGATGTGGTTGCTTGATGTATGGCTCTTTCTTTAATTAATGCTTCTTTTTCATCCGGTGTGGTTAATCCATGATTCAAATCTAAGCCATTCATACCTATGAAAGCTTTATCAAAACAATAACGTCTTAAAACTTCAAGGGCACTTGCTCCGACTGTAGCAAAAGTGGTAGCTTTTACTTCTCCACCAATCATCAAGGTTTTAATACCTCGATGAAGTAATCTTTCAACGTGAGACAATCCGTTTGTAACCACTACGATATCTTGTGCTTTTATAAATGGAATCATCTCAATTGTAGAAGAACCTGCATCCATAAAAATACAATCATTATCTTCAATGAGCAAAGCTGCCTTTCTTCCAATTTCTCTTTTTTCTTTTAGATTTGTAGACAGTTTTTCAGATAAAATGGGTTCTTGATTTCTATGACTATTAAGTGTCGCACCACCATGAACACGTTGAAGACGTCCAAGTTGTTGTAACTTCGATAAATCTCTTCTTATAGTTGAAGCACTACAACCTGTTCGTTCAATTAACTCTTGGAGTGATAAAAAATCTTTTTTCTTAAGTTCTTGTAAAATTAAACTTTGTCGTTTTTCAGAAATCATCTTTGACACTCCTTTACAACTTTTATTATAGTGTTCACGCTTACATATTTCAATCAAAAATTATCAAAAACGTTCAAAAACGTTCAAAAAAACCGAAAAATTAACAGAGTGTTCACAATGTATATCATTGCTCACTCTGCTAATACATTTAATGTTGAGTAATACGTGCTGTTTGTGCCTGTGTAACTGCAATTAAATCATTAGGTTCGAGTATAATTTGCATACCTCGTTGACCACCACTCACATTGATTTTGTCTCGTGATAAAGCTGACTCATCAATAATCGTTGGAAAAGAATGTTTCATTCCTATTGGAGAACACCCTCCTCTTATATAGCCAGTAACTTTTTTTAAATCATCCATCGGCATCAAATTAAGCTTCTTTTCACCTATGACATGTGCCGCTTCTTTTAAATCTAATGTTTCACTGACTGGTATAACACATACAAAATGATCATGATTAGCATTTTCTAACACTAATGTTTTATAAACGTCTTTCACATTTGCATGCACTAATTCCGCAATTGTTTCTCCATCTAAATGTTCTTCACCTATTTCAAATGTATTTACTGAATAATTAATCTTGGCTCTATCAAGCATTCTCATTGCATTAGTTTTCTTATGTTTCAATGTAACACCTCATTTATCTTCTTTATATATCCAATTTTACTACTCTTTTTGACAAATAAAAAATAGAGTAAGATAGAAATCTTTAGATTTCACTTTCCTACTCTAACCTTACTTTACATTTTTATTTAACATCATTTACAGAAATGATCTCAACTTTACCCATTTTATTAATTGTTATATCTTCAGCTTTTTTGTTTTTTGGATACGCTTCAAAAGTGATGGCTTGATTAGTTTCATTCAAACGCTCTAACTTTACAGGCTCTTTATAATTTTGTTGCATATAATTTTCAGCTATCGTTTTACATTCCTCTGTTGAATATAAATATTTTTCTTGAGCTTTCTCATTTAACCTATAGTTAACGTTTTGATTTTGACGAATGTCTGCTTTGCGTTGCGTTTGATTTTTCTCAGAAGCTTCGGCGGTGTGATTGCTGTTTATATTTAATATATTTTCAGTTTCGACAATACTTCCAACTTTTGAAAAAGTAGAAATTGTTTGATGTACCTTAGCTAAGGCATTTTGATTCGTTGCGATAAATAATAGAAATGCCAAACAAATTGATAAAATGATAGCTACCACACTTAACAATATATTTTTTAAATTCATCTCCTTACCCACACTTCTCTTTGAATTTTTTTATATCTTAACATACAAATATAGATAAAATAATTCAATAGAAGGCAATTTAAAATAATTGTAATCTTTGTAACAGTTATATTACCTAACGACTTTTTGTTGTTACATTTCTATTATATAAAATATATAAAACTTATTTAGTCACATCCGCTACGATTTAACTTTAAATTTTTCTCTATGAAAATAATTACTACCCCAAATAACATTACAATAATAGACATATATAAAGGAAATTCAATATTAACATCAAATAATGAACCTGCTACCAATGGGCCTACAAAATTACCCATACTTGTAAATGTAGAATTAAGTCCTCCAGCAAAACCTTGTCGATTACCCGCTATATTTGAATAATAATTAGTTAGCGCTGGTCGAATTAAATCAAATCCAATAAAGACAATAAAACTAATTAACATAATTGACCAGTAACTATGAGCGATTATAAGACTAAATATAACAATGACAGAATATAATAATGCCCAAGTAATAAATGTAAGTTCAGTGGTATATCTCATAAATTTATCAAAAAAGAAAATTTGGAATACTGCTCCTGCAACACCACCACCTACAATAGCAATAGAAATATCGCCAGGTGCGTAGTTTGCTTTCGCTGAAGTATATAGAGAAAATAACGTCTCAAAAGAAGACAAACCAAAAGCAAGTACAAACGTTAAGATAATTGGAGTAATAAAAACACCCCATTGAATTTTAGAAAGTTCTTTAGTTTCAAAATGAATATGATGACTTTCCACTGTATTTTGTGGTTGGCGAATCAATATTACAGATATAACAAACGCCATAACACCTAATGCACCTGCAAAATAAAATGGAAGACGATGTGATACTTCTGCTAAAAAACCACCAATTCCTGGTCCTAAAATAAAACCAGAGTTAATAATTGCAGACATATAACCAAAATTTTTCGCTTTATCTTTAGCTTTAGAAATATCTGCAATCATTCCTGTTACACCAGGCATTACCATCCCTGCACTAAAACCTCCAAGTATTCTTGATACTATTAGAAGTATAAAAGAATGACTCATAGCAAATAAGAACTCAGAGATCGTAAAAAATACCAATCCTAAACAAATAATTAATTTTTTACCCAATTTATCAGCTAAACTTCCTCCAAAAGGAGAAATAATCATCTGGGACAATGAGAAAATGGCTACTAAAATTCCTAAATCGCTTCCTTTTAATCCTAAATCTTTCAAATATACTGGAAGAACAGGAATAACAAGGCCAATTCCAACGAATATTAAAAATATATTAAAATATAATGTAAATAATTGTTTTTTCATGAAGACCACCTCTCTTTTATCTATAATTAAATACTCTTAATGCAATTCATCTAATTCATATTCTGAGAAAAGTTAAAAATTCTAAATTTTTCATTTAGATACTATTATATATTACTTTTTATTTTAAAATATACCATCTTACTTACTTAATAGTTATTCAAAGTATTTTAAATTTATGTTAATGATACATATGACATCACGTTATTTAAAATTATTGAGATTCTTTTCTTACAGATTACACATCAGTTTTACAATTATTATGACTTCTCTAACTTTAAATATTCTACCTTCTTTTTTCTTGATTCCTTCGACTTTAACCTTTACTATAATAATTCAACTAAATCGTTAGAAAGTAGTGCATATTATGACTTCACGTTATATTGCAAGAATCTATTTTATTATTCTTTTTGTAATATCTTTATTTGAAACGCGTGTATTTAACTTTGTAAGCTTAAATTTATTTTTAGCTTACATTCCACTTGAATTATGTTTTTTATTAGATTTATTTAAACCTAGAAAAAAGTTTGAATGGCCTATATTTATTATTTTTGCTCTTATTTTTATTTTATTAGTACCCAATACATTTTATATGGTTACTGATCTTATTCATCTTAATCAGTTTACATTTGATTTTTACGTTCAACTTAATTTAATAGAATGGTTATACTTTACTTTCTTACTGTTAAGTGTATTTTTTGCGATTTATTGCATGGCTCTCATATTTGTTCATTTATCTCATTTCACTTCAAAGCTATGGTTAAATCGATGTTTATTAATAACACTTATGTTTTTAAATGGTTTAGGAATATTTATGGGTAGATTTTTGAGATTTCATACTGTTCATTTAATTACCCATCCCTTTACTATTATCACAGAAGTCATTAGTGCCTTAAATGGTAGTAGTTTAATATTTATTTCATTAATGATGCTACTTCAATTTGTCATTTTATTATTCATTAAAGGGATAAGAATGGCACATTGATATATTTCTATTTAATACAGTCTATTCATGTATAAAAATTTTATAAGACGTTTAGTTATGTATTTAAATAAGCTAGGGGTGGAAACATGAACTCAATGTGAACTCTGTTCCCTTCTCCTAGCTCTTTTTTTATATATTTTTAAATATTGTCATCACATGTTCGCGCGCAACTTTATGATCTACAATTGGTTTAGGATAATCTTTACCTAATTGTATCCCTTTGTTTACTAATTGTGTTTGATGTTGAAATGGGTGATGTAATAATTTTGCAGGCACATTATCGAATATAGGAATATATTTTTTGATATATAAAGCGTCTTTATCAAAACGTTCACTTTGTCTAGTAGGATTAAACATCCTAAAATACGGCACAGCATCTGTCCCTGTTGAAGCTGACCATTGCCAACCATGTACATTTGAAGCTGCATCATAATCGATTAATTTTTTTCTAAAATAATCTTCGCCCCAGGTCCAATCAATAAACAAATCTTTAGTTAAAAATTGAGAGACTACCATCCGCATGCGATTATGCATAAATCCTGTCTCATTTAATTCATTCATAGCAGCATCAATAATAGGAAAACCAGTTTTACCTTCACACCAGCGATTAAACTCTTCTTTGTTATACGACCATTGTATAGTACGATATTTTTCATTAAATGCTTCATGTGCAATATGAGGGTATTGGGCCATAAGAACATAATAAAACTCACGAAACATTACTTCTCTAATAAAACTTTCGTAATTATTTTCATTTTCCTCATATCGTTCTAATAAATCTGTAATAATTTGTTTAATATCTATCAGACCATATGCTAGAGCAATACTCAATTGACTAGTGAGTACTTCTGGAAGATACTCTCTATCCTTTTTATAGTTTTGAATACTATGATTTAAATAATCCTGCCAATTGTTTAACGCTTGATCTTCTGATTGTCCATCATGATGATAATCATTAGTTATAGTTTGTTGTGATTGGCTACATTTATTAGCGATATCACTTAAATGATATTGATACGAAGAATGCTGTCTAAGTTTTGAACGGTGTGCTTTATAAAAACTTGTAAATACTTTATATGGTTGTCCTTGCTGATTCATAGTGTTACTTGGCTTAAAATAATGATTAACGTTAATAGTTATTACAGGTATATCGTGCTTTTTAAACGCTTGTTTTAAGTGTCGAATATCATATCTTTCTTGATGATAACTCATGATATCGCCCGCCATAACTATTTCTTTAATATCATGTTCAGTACAAAACATACCTAGTTCACTGTAATTGATGACATATGGCTCTATATGATGTTCTTTCAACTTATATAAAAATTTTTCTAAAGTGCCATAATAATAGTTTGCTTTTTTATCTGTACCTTTCTCTTCAAATGTTTCCTTAGGAATTATAAGATAACATTTATCAATGTCATCTTTTTGTTGATTAATATATTCGAATAATGGATTATTATTTATTCTAAATACTCTATTGAGAATGACGCCAATATTCATACTTTCACTCCTAGCCTGGGGATTTGTTAATAATTTAACTACCCTCTTTATCTTAAAATTAAAAGGAGTGACTACAGAATTCAATACAAATTCTAAAGTAACTCCTTTTAATTGATTTATATGATGTGATTCATACTTTTATTAACCAAATATTTCTCTATTAAGTCCAAAAACGTATAATAAAGTAAAGAAAGTTGCTGCACTTAAAATAGTTAAAATTAGCGTTAATATGAGTGTACGTTTGTACTTATTAATAAATGCGATAAATAATATTCCTAAATTATAAGCAAAGAACAATCCAAATAGTGTCATTGTGATTTTTATATTTGTAAAAAAGATATTTAACAATAGAATAATAATTGCAAAAATTAAATACGGGATTGTAATCCACTTAAACTCAAAGCGAATTTGTTTAGTACGTTTATCTTCATTATGATTCATTAATATATCCTCCTTATTCTATTATAAATGATATATTTTTTTATTCTCATGACAAGACTGTGACATATTTATTAGAAATTTAGAATACTCATAACCACTCACATAAAAATTAAGGAGTCATTTTAAGTAAATTGAATCATTTCTAATTGGTTTTTCAAACGTGTTGTATCAAGCATTTCACCAATAATAACAATCGTTAATGGAACTTCTCTATCAGTTATTCCATAAGTAGGTAATCCCATTGAAAATTGGAATTCGTATATTGCATCCAACTGATCTTTAAATTTTACAAATCCTTTTAATCTGAATACTTCATCTGGCAAACGCATTATAAATTGGTAAAATAATTGTCGATCAATAGGAGTGCTAAACGTATATTTCATAGATTGTACATTATGATGGTGAACATGAACATGCCTATTAATATCAGCAGATTTATTTTTCACTACTACGTCATCTAATTTACTATATGTAGTCACGTAAATCGTTGCTTTATTATTAATAGAAACCAATTGTTTTTTTATATTTTCTAATTCTACTTGTGTCACTAAATCCATTTTATTAAGAATAATTACATCACTATATTTAATTTGCTCTTCCATTAACTCATTCGTCTCTGCCGTATATTTCATTCTATTATTAAATCTTAACGCATCAACAAGCCCTATAATTTCAGGAATTTCCACGTCATTAACTATCGTTGGATCTTGACACGCTGCAAAGACTTCTAAAGGATGTGCAATTCCAGTCGATTCAATAAGAATGTGTTGACTTTCACCTGCTTTAATCAATGATTGTAACTGTAATACTAAATCATTATTTAAGTCACAACATACACATCCATTGATTAGTGATTTTACAGTAATATCTTCTTCGATAAGTAAACTATCAACGTCAAAAGAACCGAATTCATTCATAATAATTGTTATTTTCTCATCTTTTTTGAATAATTGGTGTATATAATTATTCAAAAATGTAGTTTTACCACTTCCTAAAAAGCCATTAATAATTGTAATAGATATTTTTTTATTTTTATTATTTATCATTTTAAAAACTCATTGCTATATATAATGTATTTGAAATTAATATTATAAAAATGTACGTTAGATTACACTTGATTAAAATATCGTTTTCTTCTAAAATTTAAGCATACTTTAATTTTAGCATGGCATTGAAATGAAGTGTGTAATAATTTATATTTTACACAACATAGACGAACTTTAATCCGAAATAAAGAGAAACGGATAAATGTCTGGAGGAGAACTTTAATGTCTGAACAACACAATTTAAAAGAGCAACTTTGTTTTAGTTTGTACAATGCACAAAGACAAGTAAATCGCTACTATTCAAATAAAGTCTTTAAAAAGTACAATCTTACCTACCCACAATTCTTAGTTTTAAGCATTTTATGGGAAGAATCCCCTGTAAATGTTAAGAAAGTAGTCACTGAATTAGCTTTAGATACAGGTACAGTATCACCCTTACTAAAAAGAATGGAAAACGTTGATTTAATTAAACGGGAACGTTCTGAAATTGACCAACGTGAAGTATTTATTCATCTTACTGAAAAAAGTGAAAATATTAAACCCGAACTAAGTGATGCATCTCAAAAAGTTGCCATCGCTTCTTCTTTGAGTAACGATGAAGTCCATGAACTTAATCGTCTATTAGGTAAAATTATTACTGCTTTTACCGAAAACAAATAATGTGACATGCTAGTACTAAACTAATTAAAGTTATTCATTTCAAAATGTAATTTATATATTTATCAATAGTGAAAAACCTGAGATCATTCTTTAAAGCTATCTCAGGTTTTTTATTTTATAATGTATTAATATGAATCATGCGATTTAAATACCCCTTATTTTGACTTAATGATACATAATCTCCGTACTCAACAACCTCACCTTCAACCATTACGATAATGGTATCGAAATATGGAAGTAAGTCTAAATCATGTGTAGCAACAACTAATGTTTCTGCTCGCTTGTTAATTTCTTTCATTACATTGTTCGTATTATCTTCATCAAGCGCTGTAGTTGGCTCATCTAATAGCCAAATGTTAGATGGTTTTAAAAATAAACGTGCTAAAGATAAACGTTGAATTTCACCGCCAGATAAAGAAGTTCCATCTAAAGTCAATTGAGTGTCCAAATTTAAGTAACTTAAATTCAACATATTTAAGACACCGATTAAATTTTCATCTTTTTGATTAGATAATAAATTTTCTCTGACAGTACCATCAAATATTTGTTGAGATTGTAATAACGCATTGATTTCATTATATCTATCGTTTTCATTAATTTGAGTAATAGGTTGACCGTACAACTCAACACTACCTTCTTCTGTTTCATATAAACCACATAGCAGTTGCATTAACGTACTTTTTCCTGAACCAGAAGGTCCAATGATAGCTACTTTTTCACCTTTATGGATGGTTAAATTAATATCGTTTAATACTAGTGTTTCTTGGTTAAAATATTTAAAGTTTAGATTAGAAATACTAAATACAGGTTCTTGTTTTGTCTGTACATTTAACTTAGGTGTAGTTATCGAAGAATTAAACACCTCATTAATATCCGTTAACGCTTGATCTGTATCTGCCTTATAATAAGCAAAATTACTCATTGGAATAGCCTGTTCGAACAAAGTTAAAATCATTAGTATCATACTCGTTACATATATAACATCTAAATATCCATGTTCAATTTGTATCACGCCTAAAGCTAAACTTAAAAAAATCGTTACAATAGAAATGAGATTCAATATATAATCATAAAATGTTAAAAATCGATTTTCTTTAGCTTGTAATCTATCATAGTATTCTAATGACTTAACGACTTTCTTTTTATATGCATCTTGTTGATTAAAAGTAATTAACTCTTGATAACCCGCTTTATAATCATAAAACTCAGCCAACATTTTTTGTTCATGAGTAGTAACTTGTTGTTTAAGTATACGTACACGCTTAGCACTTAACCATGGTATAATCCATAAATAAAATAGCATACTTATGACAATTAATATAGCATGAGCAATACTAAAATAAATTAATGCAACAGCAGCAATTAGCGCAGTTAAACCTATTACAAAAGGGGGATAATATACACGTAAGTATATATTTTGCAGTGACTCCACCTTATTGACCATTCTTGAGATTAAATCGCTCGCTCTAAATTTACGATAAATATTAGGCACTCTTGGAAAAAGTTGCTTTACAAACTGTACTCTTATATCCCTTAACATTGTAAATGTAGTTCGATGGGATAATAATCTTTCAACATATCGCGTAATAGCACGTAAAAATCCAAATAATTTTACAGAAACGACAAGTATCATCAATGCGTAAATAGGCATGCCTAGTGCACTTTGAGTTACCATATATCCACTTAAGAAGAACATTGTAAGTGCTATTAGGCTTCCAGTAATGCTTACTAATATAGCTAAAAATAAATCTTTATCTAAATGAAATTTAATATGTGGTTTCATCTCTATTCACCACCTTATTTAATTGCGTAGAAATTTGATTATCATCTTTAATAAGATGACCTTCTTTTACATATAAACGTCGTGTGGCACGACGTATAGTCGAATTACGATGCGCGATTGTAATTGTAGTAGCATGCTTAAAGTTATGCTCTAATGTTTGTTGAACAACACGTTCAGTTTCAATATCTAAACCTGTAGTAGGCTCGTCAAATATTAGAATACTTGGACGTAGTAATAGTACTCTACACAGTTCTATTCTTCTCATTTGACCTCCAGATAACATTTCCCCACCTTCACCAATTACAGTATGAATTCCTTTATTTAAGCTTAAAATCTTTTCTTTAAGTCCTACTGTTTCTAAAGTTTGTAAAATTTTTTCATCTGAAACCTCATTAAACATTGTAATATTATCTTTAACAGACGCTGAAAAAATATATGGATGTTGGTTTAACATACCTATATCTGTAACTTCAGAATTAAATATAATACGACCTTTTGTAGGTGTTATCATTTGCTTAATCAGATTCGCTAGTGTGGATTTTCCAGCGCCACTTGGACCAACAATTGCAATTTTTTCTCCTCGATTGATTGAAAAAGTTATATCTTTTAATGCATATAGAGTCGTATTAGGGTATTGATAACTTACTTTATCGAAGTAAATTTGATTTTGCTGATTCTGATTTATGGTAGGCGTGTTAATATTTGATTCTTCAATATTATTTAAAAAATCAAAAATAATATCACTTGCGCCCTCACTTTGTTTACCAGTATGGAAGGCTTGACCTAAATCTTTAATTGCATTGTAAAATTCTGGTGCTAAAATAATCGCAATTACAGCAATTTTAAAATTGATATTGTGAAACACGACTAAACTTAACGTCGCTTCTAGTGCAATTAAACCAATACCTAACATACTTATAAACTCAAGCATAAGACCAGATAGAAATGCACTTTTCAAAATTTTCATCGTTAAATCCCTAAAGTGTGTGCTCTCTCTATAAATACGATTTTCCGTCTCCGTTGTTCGTCTAAATAGTCTTAAAGTAATCAAACCTTTAGCTATATTTAAAAAGCGTTGGCTGAATTGATTTAAATACGTCATTTGTTCTTTAGATTCGTCTCGTGTTTTCAAGCCAAAAATAATATAAAACAATGGAATAAATGGTGCAGTAATCGCCATAATAATAGCAGTATTAAGATGTATAAAACACATTACACTAATAATGACGAGTGGTATGAACATAGATTTAAATACTTGCGGCAAGTAATTATTAAAAAAGGGTGTAATTCCATCTATAACTTCAGTTAAAATGTTTGTTTGTACGCCAATTGAAGCTTTAGACTTACTTGTTATTATTTTTTGACGAAGGTCATGTTTAACTTTGTAAGCTAAAATATCCCCTAATCGTTGATTCAACATATTAAACGTTACTCTCAAAATTAATACAATTAAAATAGTAAATAACAATGAATAGATAGATGAAAGCTTGTGGTACAAGATTTGATTCAAAAACTCAGCAATTCCAATATTTTGAATCACTACACATATGGCTAACAATACACTAGTCATTCCCATAAAAATTGGAAATAATTTATATTTAAAGACTAAACTCATTAAATTTTTCAAATTTCTTCACCTAATGCTTTATTATAGAAGCTTGATTACAAATAATCATTTAATTGATTTCAAAGTTAAGTGACAATATTATGTCATTTCTTTGAATTAATCATCTTTCACACAATACAACAAAATCATTTTTTATTTCAAAACAACATGACATTATTGTCATTTACACCGGTAATTATTAGTAAATTATTATTTCAATATGCTATGATAATAAAGTGAATTTTTTTAAATAAAATATTTAGCATAAATAAAAGTTCATTTTTTACATAAAAGAAAGAGGTTACTTATGATAATTATTGAATTTATTAAGGCGTTAATTTTAGGTATTGTAGAAGGTCTTACTGAATTTGCTCCTGTTTCATCTACCGGACATATGATTCTTGTAGATGATATGTGGTTAAAATCGTCTCAATTTTTAGGTTCTCATTCAGCTTTTACTTTTAAAATTGTCATTCAACTAGGTTCTGTTTTTGCTGCTGCATGGGTGTTCCGTGAACGTTACTTCGAAATGTTACATATTGGAAAATACAAACACGTTGCTCATAGTGAGGGAATGCGTTCTAAACCTCGCCGATTGAACTTACTTCATGTATTAGTAGGTATGATTCCAGCTGGAATTTTAGGTGTTCTTTTTGATGACTTTATTGAAGCGCATTTATTTAGTGTACCTACTGTAATGATTGGTTTATTCATTGGCGCTATTTATATGATTATTGCTGATAAATACAGTACTAAAGTAAAACATCCGCAAACAGTCGATCAAATTAATTATTTACAAGCATTTGTCATTGGTATTTCTCAAGCAGTCGCAATGTGGCCTGGTTTCAGTAGATCTGGATCAACAATTTCTACTGGGGTATTAATGAAACTCAATCATAAATCTGCTTCTGATTTCACGTTTATTATGGCAGTCCCAATTATGTTAGCTGCAAGTGCATTATCATTACTTAAAAATTATCAATATATTGATCTTGCGCATGTCCCATTTTATATTATTGGATTCTTAGCAGCATTTATTGTCGGTTTAATCGCTATTAAAACGTTCTTACATTTAATTAATAAAGTGAAGTTAGTACCATTTGCGATTTATCGAATCGTATTAGTTATTTTCATTGCTATTCTTTATTTCGGATTCGGTATTGGTAAAGGAATTTAATGATATCACACTAAAATTCTTTTTGAATTTTAGTGTTTTTTTATAAAAATTTTAAATCACTATTTTAATCTAGTGCAATCGTTTGAATTCCTGTATCATAGGGTAATGAAAGAGAAAGAAAATTTTATGGAGGCAACGAGTATGGACAAAAAACAAGTTATTAAAACAGTAATTAACGTGTTACCGATATTTATCGTACCACTAGTTGTAGAACGTAAAAAAATCAAGTCTCATCCAGATGTTCAAAAAGCTTCGCATGCAACTTCACATGCTACACATACAGTAGCAAATAAGGCATCTGATGTTAAAGATTACTTTGGTGATAAAAAACAAGAGTTCGATAATAAGCGCGAACTCAAAAAAATTGCTAAAGAAAATGACCCTAAATATATTAAGAAAAAAGGGTCAAAATTAGCTAAAAAGAACCATAAACAATCTTCTAAATTAGAGAAAAAGCTTCAAAAAAATATTGATAAACGTCATAAAGAAGAAGAAAAAATTCAAAAACATAATGAAAAACAGCGAATTAAAGAAATGAAGAAATATGATAACTATAATGCCGACAGTATTATTACTCAAGATAAAGTGTTACATTCAGAAAAGGCTACAAATAAATAATGACAACCATATTTGTTGATGGTGATGCTTGTCCAGTCGTTAATGAAATTATTGATTTAACAGCTGAGACAGGCTTTTTTGTTACGATTTTACGGAGCTTTAGTCATTTTTCTCATTCTCATTATCCAAGTCACGTAAATATATTATACGTTGATGATGGACCAGATGCAGTGGATTACAAAATTATACAACTTATAACAACTAGCGATATTGTGATTACTCAAGATTATGGATTAGCTAGTTTGTTACTAAAGAAAGCTAGAATTATAATGCATCATAAAGGATTTATCTATAACGAAAATAATATAGATATATTACTTCAACAGCGTTATAATAATGCACAAATTAGAAAACAAGGTGGACGTCATAAAGGACCCTCCCCTTTTTCAAAAGCAGACCGACAGCATTTTTGTGATGTTTTTCAAACCTTACTTAATCAATTAATGGAGGATACAAAATGAAACGTATAGCAGTATATTGTGGAGCAAGTAAAGGGAATAATCCTATTTATGTTAAAGAAGCATATCAATTAGGAAAATATATGGCTGAACAAGGCTATGAACTCATTTTTGGAGCGGGTTCAGTAGGTATCATGGGCGCTATTCAAGATGGCGTACTAGATTACGGAGGCCGTGCAATTGGAGTGATGCCTAAAATGTTAGATGAACGTGAAATTACAAGTCAAAAAGTAAGTGAGCTCATTCTTGTAGACTCAATGCACGAACGCAAAGAAAAAATGACTGAATTAGCAGATGCTTTTGTGATGGCACCAGGAGGAGCTGGTTCTCTTGAAGAATTTTTCGAAATGTATAGCTGGGCACAAATTGGTATACATCAAAAACCAATCGGCATTTTTAATTTAAATGGATTCTTTAATCCGCTTCAAATTTTGATTGATCATATGATTGAAGAAGGTTTTATCGATAAAAAATATAAAGAGTTAGCACCTTTATATGACACTAAAGAGGCTCTAATTGATGGATTACTTAATTATAAACCTCTTGGTGTTAGAACCTATGATTGATTAATATTATAAAAAAAGATGGGCCAACGAATTCTTTCTGAATTCGTTGGCCCATCCTAGTTTCAGCATCAAATGTAGAGACTTTCGTGTTGAGTGTTTCTATATTTGTGTCTAGGACTAGAAATAAATTTGTTTTTGATCGTCACATTTTTAATGTAGTCCATAACTTTTAATATGCTAAAAGCCTCTAGGGTTTCTATTTATCTTCTAGTATTTATTTATTAATATTTATATGTTTAACTTTTTTTGATATCTTACATGTCTTTTAAGTGGATGATATTTACTTAGGTCAGGTAGTTCAAAATAATCAAATAATGACATCCCAATTTTTTCCATTACTTTTCGAGAGGCCAAATTCCCCTCAGCAGTAAGACTAAATACTTCTTCTATGCCTTTTTCTTTTGCATACTCTAAAACAGCCATAGCACCTTCAGTAGCAATACCATTCCCCCATACTTCAGGGATAAGTCGCCATCCAATTTCATATATAGGTAAATTTTCAAAAGGATATTTACTATCTTTTGGTAAGTAGTTTAACCCTATATATCCTAGCCATGCTCCTGTCTCTTTAAGCTCAACAGCAAACAGCCCAATTCCTTTTTCACTTAAAATATCATCCATTCGTTGCATATCTAATTCTGAACGTCTATAACTTAATAGACTTGGAAAATAGCGTCTTACCTGAGGATTTGCATTCATTTTTTGAAAAGATAATAAATCTTTTTCTTCCCAATCACGCAATCTCAATCTTTCTGTTTCTATATAAACAACCATTTATCCACACTCCATTACCCAAATACAATTATGAAAAAAGTGTGACATGGAGTATATAACCATAACACACTTCGTTTCGTTCATTTTGATTAAAAGATTATTAATTTTTTGAAATATAACTTATTAATTCGATATGTACTGGAATTTCTTTTAACTTATTACGTTGATTTTTTGGTGCTACAAATGTTGCATCGATATAATCATTACGATGATTAAGTTTGAAAGTAGCTACAAATGTATCACTTTCTGATTCAAAATTTGGCAAGTGTGCTATAACACGTTTAATGTCTCCAGTTGAATGAGTTACTGTACGTCCAGTAATATTTTCAATCTCTTTACCTAATTCTGGAAGTGTAAGGTCACGTCCCTCTAGAATTTGAAAATCATGTTCATGCATAGTTATCTCTCCAATACTATAAATTATGTGCTGAATTTTATTATTATATTTTTAAACTTTATTTTCAAATATATGGATATTATATTCAAAATGTATTTAAATACTATTACCCTTCTTATTCTATCGCCAAACCTGAAGCCTTTTAAAATCGATATTAGTTGCTCTCTGTAGACGACCTAGAGCTTGTATTATTACTTGATTGTTCACTATTTGAGTCACTACTTTGTTCTTCAGTACTACTAGAACTTTCATTTGATAAATTCGTTTGATTTGAGTTATCCTTTTTGGATTTTTCAGTTTCTTGTTTAACTGATTCTTTGGCAACAGAACTATCTACTTCTTTTTGTAACTTTTCTCGTTGCGCATTGAGCTTTTCTTTTTGTTTTTCTAGATTATTTTTTTCATTTTTTAAATCTTTATTTTCTTTTTCTAGCTGTTTAATATCATTTTCTAAAGATACTTTTTCTTCACTTTTACCACATGCTGACAATATTAAAGTCGCTAATAGTAAAAGTACAATCCACTTCTTCATATATTTCTCCTTTAAATATATATCAATAACACTTATTTTAACATGAAATGTGGCATGATTCATTTTATTATTTTAAGTCTTTTCGCATTTTAACATGAGTTATATCATATCCTTGTTCACGATTGATATGAATCATTTGTTCATTATTCGCATCCACTGTGCTTTCGATAGAATGCGCATCTTTTTCTATCGCCCATTGTTCTAATGCCAATTTTAAATTAGTAGCTATCCCACTGTTTCGACAATGAGGGTGTGTATATAACATTTCAATTGTTACCACTTTCGTACTCGTTTCAAAATGACCCCAAATGAAAGCAGAAGGTTCTCTAAAATCATGGTTTGACTCAATAACATAAATAATATCTTGGTTCATTTTTAATCTTCTCTCAATCATTTCTTGTCTTAAAGCTATAGAGAGCGTTGTAGCATGATAATTTAATCCACTTTTTTCTAAGTAATATTCATGAATACTTGCAATATTCTCAATTAATTGATAATCAGTAATTGAAAGACTTCTCATTTTATATTCTCCCTATTTATACATTATATTCTTCACATAACTATGATATGATTATTCATATTTAATATGTAATAATCAACTTTTAAAACTTTTAAACATTTTTATTTTTAAGGGGATAATAAATGAAATCGACTGCAACATTAACCCGCGAAAACAACGTGAAATCCATGCGTTTAAATAATACGGATCGAGAAATCTTTGAAAACTATATGACTTATATTAGAGCAGATTTACGTGTAAATCCGCATGATAGTGAACTCATGCTCAATCGTATTTTGAAGGAGTTACTTGCCGCAGAGAATGATGGAACTTTAGCTCTTGAATTTTTCGATCATGACCCAAAAGCACACGCTAAAAAACAACTTAAATCCCTACCAAATGAAACATTTAAAAATATTGTTAAATCTATTTTTAGAAATTTTATCTTTTTAATGGGTATATTCTTTTTCTTTAAGGGGTTTATCGGTTTTTTTGTTCCTGATAATCATAATGAAGTATATTTATATACCTTTCCCATTACGCTCATCATTGGTTTAACTATTATATTTCTCTTTATTTTAGTCATTTTTAAAACTGTTCAATTACAGTGTTTTAATAATTCGCATTGGATTTGGTGGTTTAATTACTGTATTATTGCATTACTAGTAGTAGCACTATTTTATGTATTTTTTATTCCACAGTCATTTTTAGCATATGGACCTAGTATTCAAATTAATAATTGGGCATTTATTATCACTTCTATAATTATTACACCTATTGCTTTTTATATAGAACATCATTTTGTTAATGAAGATTCAAATACTGTGTTATAAAAATATTAAATAAGAGCCTAGAACATTATTCTCAAAAACATAACAACTCTTTGAGCTACATATAAATTAAATAATTATAAAAAAGACCCTTTTCCTATGGCACTGAACCCTTAAAATGGGAACTTAATAAAAACACCATGTTCTAGGCTGCTAATTCTCTGTATTTTACAGGA
>NZ_JANJPM010000036.1:0-19251 GCF_026222585.1 Staphylococcus sp. SUC_1.2
GAAAATTGGACTGATGAATTTTGTCATCAGTCCAATTTATTATAGAACCTCAATTTTACACTAAATCTATCTTTATTTTTTAATTGTAGATGCTATCACTTTTTGGGCGATAGATGTGTAGATTTCTCCTAAACGATCATCTGCTTGATAAATAGAGGGAGAGAAATCTTTAGGATTCCAAGTAGGTTGTTCTAATGGTAGTTCTCCTAATAACTGAGTATTTAATTCATCTGCTAGTTTACGTCCTCCGCCTTTACCAAAGACATATTCTTTATTACCTGTTTCTTTACTTTCAAAATAACTCATATTTTCGATAACACCGAGAATAGAGTGCTCGGTATGTTTTGCCATTGCCCCTGCTCTAGCAGCAACAAATGCTGCAGTAGGATGCGGTGTCGTTACAATTATCTCTTTACTACTTGGTAGCATTGAATGTACATCTAAAGCTACATCCCCTGTTCCTGGAGGTAAGTCTAATAGTAAGTAATCAAGTTCCCCCCATTTCACTTCTACAAAGAAATTGGTTAACATTTTCCCTAACATAGGTCCACGCCATATTACTGGTGCATTCTCTTCTACGAAAAAGGCCATTGATATAACTTTCACTCCATGACGTTCTACTGGAATAATCTCTTTTCCTTGAACTCCTGGTTTCTCATCAATACCCATCATATCTGGAACACTAAAACCATAAATATCCGCATCAACTAAACCAACACGTTTACCTTCGCGGGCTAAGGCTACTGCTAAATTTACTGCTACTGTAGATTTACCTACACCGCCTTTTCCTGAAGCAATCGCTATAAATTCTACAGGATTGTCTTTAGATAAAAGTCCCTCAATGGTCTTAGGTTGTTCTTCTTTCTTACCAGTATATTGCTCAACCGTTTCGGCAGGTAATTCTTCAAATCTTATTCCAACAGTATTAGCACCATTATCTTTAAGCGCTTTAACTATTGCCATTTGTAAATCTAATTGCGGTTGTCCGCCTAATTGTGCCATTGCCACTTTGACACTAACATGCTCTATTTCTTCTTTAATAGTTACTTCTACAATACCGTCTGTCTCTTTAAGTGGTGCATCTATAATTGGATCTTTTAATGCTCCAACTATTTCTTTCACTTGATCTACCGTTAACAATGAAAATCCCCCTTAGTATTCTTTATACCTTTATAATATCAAATATTAATATGTATTGACTTTCTAAATTAGTATATATTTTTTAAATATATAAAAAAAGAAGTTAGCTCACTATTTGTTGGCTAACTTCTATCAATATCAGATTTACATATCCCGTGTATTTGTTGAATTTTTATTATAGTGTCTTTCCTCTTTGATAAATAAAGAGAAAATAAAGCCTATAATTACAAGACCAGTAACTATTGCAAACGATAAATCTACACCAGCTGCAACACTCTGTCTTTGTAATATTTCATGGTTCGAACTTGCTGAAGAACCAGTGCTGAGTATTTTTGCACCAATACTCATGAAAGTTACCATTAAAGCTGTTCCTAGAGAGCCAGCCATAACACGACCGAAGTTCATGATGGCAGTACCATGTGATATATCTTCATTTCTAAGTGCATTTATACCTGCAGTATTGATAGGCATCATTAATAATGAAACTGCAAACATTCTTATAGCATAAACAACAACTAACATAGTGTATGATGAATCATATTTCAAGAAACTTAAAGATGCCGTTGTTACGATAAGAATAATGAAACCAATTAAAATTAAAAGTCTAGGCCCATACTTATCATATATTTTACCTGTATAAACAGACATTATACCGTTTAAAATGGCTCCGGGCATAATGACCAATCCAGACATAAATGCACTCAACCCAAGTCCATTTTGAACAAATAAAGGAATTAAGAGGGCTGGACCTACCATTGACATCATTACAATCATTGAAGTTATAGTACTGAAAGTGAATATTTTGCTTTTAAAAACTTTGAGGTTTAACAAAGGATTAGTGATACTTAACTGTCTTCTAATAAATGTGATAACTATTAGAATACCAATAATGGCCGAGATTACAACAATTGGATTAGTGAACCCCAAATTACCTGCACTACTGAACGCATAAAGCATTAATCCGAATCCTAACGTTGAATAAACAACTGATCTTTTATCTAACGCTGTCTTTTTAATTTCGTTATAACTAGATAGCGTGATAGCACCAAATATATATCCTACGAGCGCAATGCCTACAACTATAATGAAAGGCACTCTCCAACTTGTATTATCAATAATTAACCCAGAAAACGTAGGACCTATTGCTGGAGCAAATTGTATGACCAAACCAGCCAATCCCATTGCAAATCCACGTTTCTCTTTTGAAAATAAAGTAAACAATGTGAACTGCATGAGCGGCATAATAATTCCAGCACCAATAGCTTGAATCACTCTGGCAAACATTAGGACACCAAAGCTAGGTGCAATGGCAGCTACAATTGAACCAACTAAGAAAATTCCCATTGAAACTAAATATAATGGTTTTGTTTTAATTCGATCCATCAGATAAGCAGTTAAAGGGATCATCGTCCCATTAACAAGCATAAAGCCTGTTACTAACCATTGAGCAGTATTTTCAGATGTATTTAATTCTTTCATAATGTGTGGCAAAGCCGTATTTAGTAAAGTTTGATTTAAAATAGCGATAAATGCACTTAATAGCATTACCGCTACGATGAGGTTCCGTTTTTTTGTGGATACTTCTATATTCGCCATATAAAAACTCCTTTTATTTCATACATATTTTTTTATCCAACCAAATTTAGTATGCCAAGCAAACTAAATGCTTGCTATTTCTTATTATTAAGGTTCTCACTATCTGGATAAAATATAATTTTAAATATATATAACAATCCTATGATGACTGAAATAACCCAAAAATCAATCTCAATATAAACATAATGTATGTGAATAATAAAATAGAAGAGTATCGTAGTAACAACGTATGAAATCAATTGGTACAAACTGCCATTAAAATATGGATTATTGGGCAATTGTTTTCTAAAATAGTCCATTAAATGTTCAATGGCAAATAAAATGAAGTAACCAAAAACAATATAGCTACCATAATAAACTAAATTATCTACTAAATTTTTATTGTAGGTAAAATAACCTAGCTTAAAAAAAATTAGGATTCGACTTAATCCAAATAAACCAAATCCTAAAAACATTAAAAAAATAGCACCTGAAATGATAAAGATAGTGAGGACAAGTAAAGTTGATAAAATATTTTTATAATTATTTTTAAAAAACTTCATCTTTCTGTCCTCCTTTATATACACGCTCATTTTATCATTAATAATTCACGATATAAAATTTAAAGTACATTAGTCTAAAACTTTATTATTCTTCAACTTTATTTCGTTTGAATGATTACACATTCTATACCTCAGGTCTATAAAGTGTTGACCACATAATAATCAGAAGAATAGCGACTAATGAAACTGCAAATAATATATTGTAAAAATGCCCATCCATGATTCCAACTGACATAGCATAGAAATATCCCATTACAGTTGAACCTATTGAAGAACCTAAATTTTTAGTTAATGCATAGAAAGACATCATTTTCTTCATATGTCTAGGATCTGTTTCTTCTTGAACGATGACACTGTCCTTTGTATAAACAAATCCAAAACTTACCCCAGCAAGAATTACTGTTGCTGCTATTAATAATGGTACTTTAAGACCAAACATGAGTATGATACTGCTAATCAATAATAATGTAAAAGCACTAATATATAATGCTTTTCGAGTTAAGTTCTCTTCTACCTTTGCTAAGTTAAAATTTAAAACTAACCAAGCTACTGACAGTGGGAATATTACCAAACCACTTTGAAGTGGTGAAAGATGTAAGTGATCTTGTAAGTAGATTGGAATGTATAAATTGTATCCCATTAAAGACATAGCTATTAATAAATCTGTTACAAATACTAGTGAAACTGAACGATTAAACTCTGAAATTGGGATAAATGGATTCTTTATTTTGCTCTCAAATTTAAATAAAATAAAGATAAAAATGAAAGCTAGCATCAATGCAATAATATTTAATACTATTGAAGACTTACTCAATAAACCAAACATAAACAATCCTATAAATATGTAAAAGAAAGAAAGCCCCTTAACATCTAAGCTTGAAGATTTAACTTCTGATTCTTCTGAAAAATGAAATGTAATAAATGCAAGTATAATTGCAATAACTGCTATTGGAATATTTATAAAAAATAACCAATGCCATGTTGCAAACTCTAAAATTGCCCCACCTAATAATGGTCCAATAATACTTGAAATTCCCCAGACACTTCCTACAATTCCCATAATTTTGTATCTAAATGGTATTTCAAATGCTAATTTTGGAACAATTTGAGTCAGCGACATCATAACTCCTGCTCCCAATCCTTGAACAATTCTAGAGATAATAAGCATTATAAATGTGTCACTCATTCCTGACATTAAACTGCCAATACCAAATAAAAACACGCCTATCATTGCAATATATAATATTTTAAATCTTGTTAATAATTCACCAACAATAGGATTCGCAACTACTAGCGCTATGAAATAAACAGTAAATACTAATGATATAGATGCACCAGCGTTTAAGTCAGTTCTTATAGTGGGCATCGCTAATGAGATAATTGAGCTTTCTATTGCAGCCATAAACATAGTTAAAACTAAAGTTACGACGATACCTATTGATTTAAAGTTCATGAACATTATTCCTCCTAAATAAATTTCAGATTCTTTAATAGGATAATCAACATTTTATTTTATATGCAATAGAATGATTACCTTAAATAAAAAAATAAGACTGATGACCGATAAAATCATCAACCCTATTTTAAATTCTCTAAATAAAATAAAGTATTGCTATTAAATGAAACATTGAAGCGATTACGATAAAAATATGCCAAATCATATGAAAGTATGGACGGTTTTTTTGGGCATAAAACCAAGCACCAATAGTGTAAGATAAGCCTCCTAGTACAATGAATAAGATAAATAACCAAGATGTACGCATAATGATAATAGGTAGAAAAATAATACCAACCCATCCCATTACCAAATAGACAATCAAACTTAATTTAGGATTCACATTAACAGAAATGGACTTATACAAAATTCCCCAAATTGTAGTACCCCAAAGTAATATGAATACAAACCAACCAATCCATCCTCCTACGACAGTTAATAAAACTGGCGTATAAGTTCCTGAAATAGCAACATAAATCATACTATGATCAATAATTCTTAAAATATATTTGTGAGCAGTATTATTTTTCATTGCATGATATATAGTTGAAGAGATAAACATCATAAAAATACTAATTACAAATATAGAAATACTAACTGAGCTTAACGTTCCATGTGCTATATAACTATGAACTGCAGCATATGGTAGTAAAAAAAGTGTAAGTAAAGCAGCTACACCATGTGAAACTGAGTTACCAATTTCTTCACCGAAAGATAGAGGAATGATGTCTTTAAATGATTCGACAACAGTACCTTTTGCATTCTTAGTTGAGTTAGACATCTGGCCCCACCACCTTTTAAATTAAATTCAAACGTTCTAAATCTGATGTAGCAGTTTCAACACTATCTTTACCTTCTTTATTTTTAAGTGGAGAAAATTCATCTTCTCTATTAACTTGCAACGTTACAAAACTTGTTGCATATCTAAAAATATCAAAGTAAAACAATTCAAATTTTAATGTTGGTTTTTCAACAACTCCAAAATCTTCATCTAATTGCTTTAATTTTTTCACTGCTAAGTGATATGGTAAATCATTATTTACTGCTTGTTTAATAAATGCAACTTTAAAGGCATGAATTCCAATATTTGCATTATCAAACGTATTAGCGACCGCTTCATCCAATTCAGAATACTCAAGAACTGTGTCCTTACTATTTTGATTTACTAATCGTCCGACACTTTCACCATCTTTAGGTTGAATTGATTTAGAAGTTACGTCGCAATCATTTACCACTGTAAACCCAGCAAATAATGGATCTAATACTTTAACTAATACGTTATCAATGTTATTTAAGAAAATAAATTTCACACCATCAGATGCCATTTTATCTAAGTAACCATTTTTTTCTAATGATTTAAATACACCACCATTTCCATTTGGCGTCTCCATTATATAACCTTGTTCATTAAGTACCAATTGCCCAGTTTCACATAATGCGACCATGTTTTCTTGTTTAAAGAAATGTACATTATCAGGGTTATAACCAAAATAATCATGTTGTTCAAAGTACGATAACGTTTCTTCATGATTGATATCACTAGTCATGATATACCAATTGATTAAATGACCAGTTTCCTTTTTAAGTTTAAGTAATTGTCGTGCTTGTAATTCAAACAAACTAACTCCTTTAATTTCAAATGAACCTTTTGGCCCTTTATAACCTAAACGCGTCCCTTGACCACCAGCCATTAATAAAACTGCAAATTCACCGTTTCGTATTGCTTCTATGCCTTTTTGTTCATATTTTGCACCTTCTTGATCAGTCAATTCAGTCTTGCGTTGATATTTTACTTCTGAAACAGATGACACATCAGAAATTGATTGACGATTAACATATAAATCTTGAAATAATTGTTGAATACTTTCTAAATCTAATTCATTCACTTTCGATTCTAATTTTTCTTTTTCATTACTGCTCATTAACTTTTCATATTCACTCAAATGTTCTTGATTATATTTCTTTAATTGATTTTGATCTAACATTTTAACTCTCCTTGTGATTAATTCAATATGTATTCATACACTCATTATTTGGTAGTTACCCTAAAATGGACTGACTTATATATTTTAATAAATGACTAATAGAAGTTTGAAATAATATGTATAATGCGCCAATACTTAATGCAGTAGCCAGTGATACATCGACTAAGCCACCAGTTTTAAAGGTAAACGGGAACTTAATAGTAAGAGGAATCGGATAAAGTAACTTTACTCCCCTTGGCGTTAACATATCTAGTATAACATGAGAGGCCATACCACCGATAATAGAAACCAAATAGTAAGTAGGAGTTTGAATCAAATTAAGGAGAAATACAATGATACCTATAAATAATAATGAGTGAGTAAATGTCCTATGACCGAATAACAGTCTAATAATTAAACTAAGCAATTTTAATTTTCTACCAATTTTACTTCCAGTGTGACAAATGTCTGGTAATAAACTTGAAACTACAGATAAACATATTACTGTAACAGTTGAGAACAAATCTGTTTGAAAGTGTTCGGTTGTTAATGCACCTACTAGTAATCCAGCAGATACGTGAGTTTTGCCTGTCATAAACCTTCTCCTTTATAGAGAACATTTTAACATAAACCACACTGAAATACGAACATATTTTCGGTGTTAGTTAAATAGTGTATCACAAAATTTAAAAAGTATATCATTAATACTTGAAAACGATTACACACTGATATATGATATAGACATAAATAACATAAAGGATGTGTTCTTTAATGGCAATGACTGTTAAGAAAGATAATAATGAAGTTAGAATTCAATGGAGAGTAGCTGATATCAAAATCCCTACTAGTGAAATTAAAAATATTTCACAAGACCAAGAAATTCATGCCGTTCCAGATTTAGATTCTAAAAATATTTCACGTATTGGTTCTACTTTTGGTAAAACTAATAGAGTGATTATTGATACAGATGATCATGAATACATTATTTATACGCACAACGACCAAAAGGTTTATAATGAATTAACTAAGTAATACCAATATACATTTTTCATTCGCAAAGTTATATAAAAAACTGTCAACTTCCGCTATGTAGTTGACAGTTTTTTAATCTAAATTAATAAATACTGTATTACTTTGTATTTTTCTCAATATTAATTAAACTACACTTAGATAAGGAGGTTAAAATTATGTTTGTTGTTACAAATAGAATTACCGTAAAAAAAGGTTTTGCAGAAAAAATGGCGCCAAGATTCACTAAAGGTGGAAAAATTGAAGCATTGCAAGGTTTTCATAAAATTGAAGTTTGGAAAGTGACACGAGATCATGAAAATGAAGACATGTACGTAAATACATGGTGGGAGACTGAAAAAGACTTTGAAGCTTGGACTAAAAGCGATGCATTTAAAGAAGCACATCAAAACAGAGACAAAACATCGTCTGAATCTTCACCGGTGATTAGCAGTGAAATTGTTAAAGCTACGGTGTTATCTACATTAAATTAAAAAAACGGCAATGAAGTATAGATAGGAATTGTTTATTTCAACATTTCTAACCTCTGACTTCATTGCCTTTACTATTTTATAATAATAAATGAGCCATTAACGCTATAATTGGTAAAGTGATTGCAGTTCTAATTAGGAAAATCATAAATAATTTACCTAAACTTACTGGTATTTTAGAACCTAATATTACACCACCAACTTCTGATAAATATATTAATTGAGAAATACTTAATGCACCAATTACAAATCTTGTAATCTCACTGTGCGCATCAGCAATTAATATAGATGGTAAGAACATATCTGCAAAACCAATCAATAATGTTTCAGAGGCTTTAGCCGCTTCTGGTATTTGCAATAGTTCAAGAATTGGAATAAAAGGTTGACCAATAATTGAAAATACTGGCGTATAATTAGCTATCATAGTCGCAAGCGTTCCGATGCTCATAACGACTGGAAGGATAACAAACCACATATCTATTACAGTTTTTAAGCCGGATTTCCAAAACTCTTTAAACCCTGGTGCTTTCAATCCAACAATAGTTGCCTCTTCAAAACCATATCCTAGTGCCGTTTTACCTTCAGGTAGTTTTTCTAATCTAGTATTCTCAGAAACTTCTTTAGTAAATTCATCAGGTATTTTGTTTAATGGCCAAATACGTGGCATGATCATTGCAGCAACAAAACATGAAATAATTACAGTTAAATAAAATGCAAAAAATTTATGTTGTAATCCAACAGTTTCTGCAATAACTATAGCAAAAGTAATAGAAACGACACTAAACGTAGTAGAAATCACTATGGATTCCCTTCTAGAGTATATGCCTCTTTCATACTGACGACTTGTTATTAGGACACCTACAGTTCCATCACCAATAAACGAAGCTAAATTATCTACTGTAGAGCGTCCTGGCAATGTGAATAATGGTCTCATAATTGGTCTAAATAAGGGGCCTAAAAATTCTAATAAACCATATTCCATTAAAAAAGGTAAGAATAGTGCAGCAAATAAAAATACTGCAACCAATGTAGGTAAAAGATCATAAAACACTAAACCACCAGTATCCTCTGAATAAATAACCTTTGAACCAAGTTTAAAATAGGTCATCCATACAAAGACGACGGCTAATATTCTTAATGTCATCCATACTGGACCAACTTTAAATGCACTATCTAATAATCCGCCTGGTTTAACTTTACTTTTAAAAATTGTCGAATAAAGTACTGTTAATATTGCAGACAATGTAATAATAAAAATTATAATAATTGGCATTGCATCACCTAGTAGACCTTTTAGCCAATTTGCTAAAAAGGCTACAGGTAATGTAGTTTGTTTCTCACCATCTTGTGTAACTGGTACTGGAATTAAGAAAAGTATAATTCCAATAATAGACATAGTTATGAATTTCGCTCTACCTTTGGCAATCTGTTGCTTTGAGTAACCTTCCACCACTAATAACCTCTTTCTTTCTCATTATTGATGCTTTTATATTCATTGATTATGTAAATATATTAAGTAAAACTGTGAACTTTTATATAAATATAAGAATATATGCATTTTTATAAATATCATGTTAAATACTATATATCATTTTTAATTGATATGCAATATAAAAAGAGCTAATTTTCATCATAAATATGAGAATAATTAGCTCTTGAATTTCATTAAATTCGTCTTAATAAAAATAAGAAATATGGCACCCCAATGATAGCAATTATTACACCCACAGGTATATCTAATGGTGGATGAATTCCTCTCGCTAACCCATCACTGAACAAGATTAAAATTGAACCTATACAACCAGACATAATTACAACATGGAAGTAACGTAGACCTACAATAGATCTAGCGATATGTGGTGCAATTAGGCCTAGAAAACTTATACCGCCTACTACTGAAATGGAGGCACCAGCCAGCATAACCGACAAAATAAGTAAGATCATTTTGAGTCTTTGTACTCTTGCACCAAGCGCCGTAGCAATATGTTCTCCTAAATTTAAAATATCTAATTGATAACTTAAACATAATACGAGTGGTAAGGTTATAACAAACCAGGGTATGACTGAATAGAAATTTTCAATAGTATGACCATATAAACTCCCTGTTAACCAAACTAACGCATTATTTGCATCCATAGGGTTTCTAATAAGTAAAAATTGAACTACAGCGGTACATATAGCACCGATAGCTAACCCAATTAAAGCTAAAGTTGAGCCTTTAATATTATATTTAGAAATTAAAAATGACAAAATCAAACTAATAAATAATGCACCTATGAACGAACCAATGGGTAGTACTAATAGCGGCGCTGAAGGAAATAGCATAATTACTATAATAGCTGCCAAACTAGCGCCTTTAGTTATACCTATAACATCTGGAGATGCTAGTGGATTTCTAACTACCCCTTGAATCACCGCGCCAGAAATGGCCAAACTACTTCCCACAACTAAACCTAGTAACGTTCTCGGAATTCGGTACTCGTTTAATATGAAATCATCAAATTTTAGAATTCCGTGAATTGCTTTCAAAGGACTGTACATTGTTGAACCAACACATAAACTTATAAATATGCTTACAATTAAGCAGATGATTACAACAGTGTAACGAATAGATAATTGTCGTTTTGTCATATTCGTTTCACCCCTTTTAAAGTTATTAATAGGAAGTAAATTGCCCCAACAAATGAAGTGACAATACCAACTGGAGATTCGTAAGGAAATGTAATAAGTCTACTTAACATATCTGATAGTAATAATAAATCGGCACCTATCAAAAAAGTTAAAGGCACCATTAAGAAGTAATCTTTACTTATATAACGTTTAACTATATGAGGGACGATTAAACCAATGAATCCAATCGGTCCAACTATTGAAACAGATGCACCTGCTAGTACGATGACAAGTAGGCCAACTATAATTCTGATAAGCTGAGTCTTCTGGCCTAATCCTTTCGCTATATCGTCTCCTAATTCCATTATGGTTAATTGACGGCCTAATAACATCGTTATGATAAGCGCTAATATGAGCAAAGGCATAACTGACAAGACTGCAGTCCATTTCAATCCATTTAATGAACCTACTAACCAGAACATAACGGTAGTATTAGAATCTTCATTTAAAATGATGATACCTTGCGTTAAACTACTGAAAAATAAATGAATTGCCATTCCTGCAAGGGCCAATTTAATTGGTGTTATTTTTTTCGTAGATCCGGATAATACATAGACAGTTAATCCTCCAATAAATGCCCCTAAAAATGCCAGATATGTTGCATAGTTACCTAGTGAAGGTATTAATATCGTCACTAATACTATTACAAATGATGCACCTGAATTAACACCAAATATTTGTGGAGATGCTAATGGATTCCTAGTAATCGCTTGCATTAAGAGGCCAGCTAAGGCTAGCGCACCGCCAATCAATAACCCACCAATCATTCTTGGCATTCTTACATTATGAATAAGAAATGTTTGTTTATTATTTATAGATGTAAAAAAGTATTCAAAAATATGTTTAGCATGAATTTCAGACGAGCCAATCGCTAAATTAAAATATGCAAAAATAAAAAGAAAGCACCCACTCACAATAAATGTGAGTGTAGTGCGCCTCTTATTTGCTTTGTCTAAAGCAGATTGACTATCAGTAGATCTAATAGTCATTTTATTGCCACCTTACTTTTCTTTATCTTTTTTAGAAATTTCTACAAGTTCTTTAGCCATTTCTTCAGAAGATATTAAACCTCGAGCTCTTGCCCAAGTATCACGACTAACGATACTTACACGATTATGTTTAACCGCATCTAATGTGTCCCAAACCGGGTCTTTTTTCATTTCTTGATATGATGGTTCTTTAGGACTTGCGCCATCAGTCATTATAAACATACGTTCAGGATTTACGTCTTTTAATGTTTCTGCATTAAGTTGTAAATAAGGTCCTTGTAAATATTTGCTTAACCCTTTAGTGACATCTTTATTTAATGCTTCTTTAAAGCCAAGTTGACTTAAGAATTGACCTACATAAGATTCACTTGGATGTGCTAATAAGCCAGATTTAGACGCTACAGCTGGTAATACCTTTTCATTTTTATCAAATTGAATTTCATCTTTATATTTTGCAATCTTCTCTTTATGCTCGTCTAAACGTTTCTTACCTTCATCTTCTTTATTTAAAGCTTTGGCAATTGTTTTAAAAGCATCTATATTATCATTATAATCTCCATCAAAACTTTTTAATTCAATTGTTGGAGCAATTTTACTTAATTCTTTGTAAATACCTTTGTGTCTGTTACTATCTGCAATAATTAAATCTGGTTTTAATTTACTGATTTCTTCTAAGTTGGGTTGTTTACGAGCACCAACAGATTTATAATCTCCAATTTTTTCTTTTAATGGTTTAATAATACGATTTGGTTTGTTGTCATCAGCAACCCCAACAGGTTTAACATTTAGTGCCGCTAAAGCATCTACAAATGAAAATTCCAACGCTACGACACGTTTAGCATCTTTAGGAACTTTAGTTGTGCCTAATTCGTGTTTAATTTTAATAGAATCTTTCGATGACGATTTATTACCTGAATCACCTGATCCATTATTGCTAACATTACCACAAGCAGTAACTAAAACTAATGCAAATAATAATGCGACTATACCTGCAAACTTAAAGCCTTTCATGAATTCCACTCCTCAATATGTATAGGTTTACAATACATAGTTTATTGATAACGATTATCAATGTCAATATAATTTGGTGTATTTTTTAATTTTTTTATAAAAGTAAATTAGAATTTTAATTATTAATGGATTTTACCTTTAAATGATAAAATAAAAAGCCATTAATCAGAATGAATTCAAAATTAAAGGCTAATTAATTTATTAAAGTTTATATGATAATTAATACCTACAAAGAATTGGTTAACATTTTTTATTAATCAATAATGGAGAATCGACCATCATACTATTCAAAGATTGAATATAATTATCCTTAAAATAGTGCTTTGTCATATGGTTATGATACATTACTTGAGAAAGCGCCTCATACTCCATAGCAAATTCTATAATATCACCAACTTTATAGTAATCTTGATTATTTAAATTAATCATTAGATGATCACTTGATGCACCAACAATGCTAACATCATTCTTAATAGGTTTAATTTTATTTACGTCTGTGTCAACATAGCCAATATCTACAATTGCTTGTAAATAGCATTGATTATTGTCAGATAGACGTGGTTTAATCTCTAAAATTTCCGCTTCTACTGTAATTGCATTCTGAAATAGCATGGGTATAGATTGATTTGTTGTAGTATCTATCCCTCTAAATAATGCCTCACCTATTCGTAACTCATTAATCCTACCCAAATCATTGTACATTAATTGGGGTATCATACTTGAGTTTCCTCCTGATACAACTTTTAGTCTAAATCCTAAATTATATTCAATAGCATCAACGAATTGATTTATCTTTAATATATCTTCTTCAGTCGGAGCCGAAGACTTGAAACACATAAAGTTAAATGCAATACCTATTAATTGAATATGAGTCATTTTGATGATTTCTTCAATATAATTTAGTACATCATAAGTTATAACCCCTTCACGTCTATCCTTCCAATCAATCATTAACATAATTTGATGTTTTTGATTTAACTGTTTAGCAATGTCATTTATCTCTCTAATTGACTCAATTTCAGTTTGCATACTCATTTTCACTGATTTAATCAGTTGAGTATAACGGTTTTTAGATGTTGGTCTTAGTAAAAGATAATTGCATTGTCCTTTGAAATCTTCATTTATATTCTCAAGTCTTGATTCTGCAAAATGGGTGAACCCTGATTGAATTAATGTTTCGATAATTCGACTATCACCAGCTATACATTTAATTACTGGGGTTAAATGTATATCATTATTTTCTAATAACGTTCTTAGTGCATCTGCATTATATTCAATTTTAGATAAGTTTATATTGATTTGAGCCAATTATCTCACCTCATCTCTAATTGGATTATCAAGTTCGATATTTAAATATTTTTTCACTCTATTGCTCATACGCATGCGTAATAATGCCTTAACAGTAATCTTTGAACCAAAGAGTACATCTTTTAAAGCTTGAGCATGTGGTTTATTATCATTTATTGCTAATTTAACTTCATCTTGAACTAGAGTGAACAATTCTTCTTCAGTTACAAATTCCGTTTTTGAAAAGTGATGAATTAATTCAGCTAACTGATTCTGAATAACAGCATGCTGAAATTTCGCAATAACTTCTTCAATTGAATTTGCCAATAAACTTTGATTGGACACGTTGATATTTTTCAGTTTATGCGTAAGTGTATTTAAATCGATACGAGACCCACCTAAATCACGCACAATAAAATTCATTTGATAATTAGGTCCTAAATTAACTATAGTATTTTGCATATGCGCTTCTAAAGCTATGCCATACTCTTGAATTAAATTGATTAAAGGCGTAATAAGTTGTCGACTATAATTTTGAATAAAGGTTAATATACCTCTATTATTTAACTCACCATTAACCCATTCGATATAACTATCAACTGTAATATGTCGATCAATTGGATTAGGATTAACCAATGCACCAGTAACAATAGTCACCCCATTGTTTGCAATATAAGGTGTTTCTCTGACAATACATGCTAACTGTCTAGCATCCTCGTCATTTGTTTTCGCACATAAACCATAAGGTTCTAATGCAACATTTAGTTGTGGATATTGATTTAATACATTTTGTAAAGCGCTACTCAATATAGGTCCATCTACCGTTGTAACACTTGAAACTGTTCTGACAGCACTAGTTGCTTGTACATTGACAGGTAATTTTATATGATATGGCTTATTGATGAGCGCCATCGTCCTAAATGATAGTGTTGCTTTCGAATCGACATCAAATGGTGTTGTTAATAAAAACTTATTAGCAATCCAATTCGCAAACTTATCGTAGATAGTATGGTTGTATTGCCATGGATGTACTAATATCACAAAATAGTCTTCTAACGAAATATGAATAGACTGTGCATATTTTCTAATTCTTGTTTGATATTCAGGTATTACTTTCTTCAATATGAAATCTTCATCATTATCTATACACGTAGCTTGTGCACAGTCTTTATGGATTAACATAATTTTTAACGGTATAACTTTTTCAAACTCAGGTGAATACATTTTAACTTCATCCATAGTTAATGGCAGTTTCGTTTTAGTAAGTGGATGTGTAGGATGACCTTCTAATACTAAGCTTTCTGAATATAACAAATCATTGATTTCATTCGCGTCATTCAAATGTTGTAACCATGCAAAAAAATTTAAAGTTGTTGGCATACCAGAAAATTGCATACTAGATTGCACATTATGTTGACGTTGATAAAATTGTTTATAAATTTCAACAAAGCTATCTCTACTATGTATTATTTCATCTATTAATTGCTGATGTATATTAATATCAAAATGATTACTTAACATATCTAATAAAGCTTCTACTGTTGATACTTCCATTATGTTTGTGCCACATCGAAATGTAATTGGTCCTACAAATTCATACCTTGACATTACACTGTTATGATTAAAATGAGTAGAAAGTATACATCCATGATATTGTATATCTAATTGATCATCTTTAGTTGTAATAATAGTTTGTTCTTGCCAAATGTTTTCTTTTATTAAAGCATTTAAAATACGATATTGTATATTGGTATCCGCATTTTGCCATGCGTTTTGAGTCATACTCTACTCCTCCAATTTAATTGGTCTTTGAATTATATATGCAATAAATGCAATTACAAAAGTAAATATTCCCATGGTGATAAATGTATTAATGGGTCCCATTATTTCTGATAATGTTGTTAATATTAAACTACCTAAAGGAATCATCCCTCTATCCATCATGACGATGCTTAATATTTTTCCTCGATGCTCTGATGCTATATCCTCTTGAAAATATATTCGATTTGATGTTCTAGCTAATTGACTAAATAAACCTACAAGTGACATGCAGATAAACATGAATATAATGTTATGTATAATGACACCTACAAGCGCTAATCCAAATAGACAAGAACTTAAATAATACATTTGTACAATGGTGAACTTTTTCAAAATTATGGGTAGTAAAAGTGTTGCAATCATACCACCTACAGCACAAAAGGTCATTGATACACCAAAGATTTCCGAGCGACCGGGAAAGAGATCATGTACTAATACTGGTACTAGTGTAGTATACGAAAACCCAGTAGCCATGATAATCAATGACGTAATAAATATTCTTGAGGCCTGCATATTATTCTTAAAGTATTCCCACACAACCGTAAATGAAAACCCTTTGTTAGCTTTATTTGCCTCACCAACTGTCTTGAAGGTTAATGGTATACACAATAGAACAGCAATGAAGTAACACATTGATTGCGCTAGGAAAGTAAACGGTGCATGGTAAATTGAGAGTATCAATCCTGCAATTGCTGGACCTATTGAGCGACATATATTTATGATAAAAGAATGATATGAAACGGCTTGGCTTGTATTTAAATGTACAGATAAATCTGGCAATACAGCTTGTCTTATTGGTGTTTCCGTCGCATTAATCATACCTCTAAGTGTGGCATAAATGAGGATGAAAATAATCGGCACTTGTTCTAATAAAAAGGTACAAACACATAATGTGCTTGTCACTAAAAATGAAGATGAAATGGTCATTTTCAATAATTTTCCTCTATCAAATTTATCAGCTATAGCGCCAGCCCAGACACTTAGTAACAAAATTGGTACGAGTCGGCAAAAATTAACCAATCCTAAATAGACTGCGTTATGATAACTAGTAAGTACATACCAATTCAAGCCAATTTGTCCTATCCAATTCCCTAGAAATAATAAAAAGGAACTAGAGAAGAAAAATTTCGCCACAGTATTCCACCTACTTATTTATAATAATATTTATAATTGATAATGAATATCATTATCGATATTATGGATTATACAAATGTTTTAGATTTTTGTAAAATGAATTTGAGGTGCCATATGGATAATTTAATTTCAATAGACAATATAGATTTACATTTAACTGATGAAGAATTAGGAGCTTTATCGTTTTTAAAACAAGAAATGCCCCATTTAGTAAACTACTTTAAAAATGAATTGCTCGTTGCACGAGATAAAATTTCTCAACGCTTAATTACATCCCTTTACAGAGAAAATTTAGTCAACGCTAAATCAAATAGTACCTTTGTCTCGTCATGTGATATTAAAAACTTTCCAATAAATGGAGAACACCAAATTATGCGCGTGCATTTTCCCGAAAGCGATAAATATTTATTCGCAAAAGTTTCCAGTACTCATGCATTTGGTCGTGTAGATGTTGAAGGTCCATTTTACTATTGTGATAGTGATGGTAGACAATGTGTTCGTATACTTCATCCTAATGAAGTATTAGCTGATATCTTAAAGGAAAATCCAGAGCTTGATAATGAGGCAAGTTCACAATTCAAAGACGATATGGAAAACAGTGTTGCAAATATGGCGTTAGCACTTTCATATCAAGCATATGAGATGCAACATTCAAAGGAACCTTTATTGGAAATAATTATTAATGAACAAGATAGTTATTTGCGTTCAGAGCAGGCAGTTATAGAGGGACATCCGCTTCATCCTGGAGCTAAATTGCGCAAAGGCCTTAATGCTAATGAGAATATTAAATATAGTTCAGAATATAATAAAGAAATCCATTTAAAGTGTGTGCTTATTCACCAAAGTATCGCTAGAACACAATCTTTATCTTTTACTTATGATGCTGAATTAGAAGCGCAATTTCCAGAACTATATAGTCAAATTAAAACTGAATGTGATAACTTGAGTAATCTGAGTGAATATCATTTAATGATCGTTCATCCTTGGCAGTTAGATAATGTATTATTAAGTCAATACGAAGAGGAAATAAATAATAATTTAATGATTCCACTAAAGATAGAAATACCTTATTACGCTGGTTTATCTTTTAGAACTTTAATGCCGAAATTCCCAAGCACGTTGCCACATATTAAGTTATCTACCAATGTACATATTACTGGCGAAATTAGAACTTTATCTGAACAAACAACTCACAATGGTCCTTTAGTTACTCAAATCTTAAATGACATTTTAAAGCAAGATAAAAATTTCACTCATTATAGAGTTGGTATTTTAAATGAATTTGCTGGTATTCACTTTTATAATTCAAATGACGAAGAAGCTATTCAAACAGATCTAAGTGAACAATTAGGAACGCTTTTTAGGGACAATGTGTACAATCTAACTGAAAAAGATAGTATTCCTATGATTCCATCAAGTTTAGTGGTTACCTATAAATATAATGAAGAACCACCAATCATTAGTTTAATTCAACGTTATAAACATCACTACGACAAATCTAATCTTGATATCGCAGCTCAAGAATGGTTGTCAGATTACATTTCTCAATTGTTAGGCATAGTGATTCCTTTATATGCTAAATATGGCATTGCACTTGAAGCACATTTACAAAATTCAATTTCAACGTTTAACGCTGATGGACGATTAAACACTATTTATATTCGTGATTTTGAAGGCTTACGTATTGATGAACAACTTTTAAATGAAACTGGATATACGACAAAACATTTTCACGAAAAATCTAGAATCTTGACCGACTCTAAAACAACAGTATTTAATAAAGTCTTTTACTCGACAGTTCAAAATCATATAGGTGAACTTATATTAACTGTTTCAAAATTCATTGAAGATGAGGAATTTGAATCTAAACTGTGGGATAGCGTAAGCGAAATTATTCATAACATTTTAAATAGCTTAACGGATATTAACACAAGCCGCATTTCAGAAATTAAACAAATTATGTTTGATAGAGACATTGATTATAAATGCGTGACAACGATGCGTTTAGAAGATGAAGCACATCACTATACTTATATTAAAGTAAGTAATCCACTACATGGTTAAACGATATTAGAAATCAAAACTTAATTCTAAAATAAAAAA